>NZ_JANCPQ010000010.1:0-41372 GCF_024295825.1 Streptococcus sp. CF10-1
AATACCCAGACAGCCCGGAAGTATGTTCAGGATACGAAGAATAAGGTCAATGCCTTTGATAAGATGACGACAACCAGCAGTACGGAGCAGCTTTTTAGTGCTTTAAGTAGCCAGATGGCGGCTGCTGGAAGAGTGAAGAGCCTGAGTTATAGTGATTCTGTTTTAACTAACTTTGTGGCGCATGAAGATCTCGGTAAAGCAATTTATGAGATGGATCAGCAGTATGCGAAAGCCAAGGCAGAAGCGATTGAGGCTGCTAAACGCAAGGCAGAACAAGAAGCCGCTGAGCGAGAAGCTTCTTATCGCCGTCATCACCCCATCCAAGCCTGGCTGAAGGATCGCTCGAATGGGATTGGTTCCTGGTGGGGCGGTGTTGTTGAGGGAACACGAAATCTGCCTATTCCACAAGACTTGAAAGATACACTCCTGTTTGCGGAAGGTTTTATTGGTTCAGCTGGAAGTATGGTTTCAGATACTGCCATCGGAGCTGTAGATTTGACTCAGATCATTGGCATTGCCAGTATTGATGGCGTCAATCGCTTAACAGGAGGTCAAACTCCAGAGTGGATGAAGCGGGACTTGCGAGGAACGGCAGATAACCTGTCTAGCCTTGTGGAGTTAGGAGTAGGAACTTACACTGCTCTGACGGATCCAGGTGCAGCTATGCGTGGCCAGGATCCCAATGCCAGCTATGCGGATAAGGCGGCTTATCGTGCTCAGGAGACAGGGAAAGCCCTCTGGGATAAAGTTACCCATATGGATGCCTATGACGCAGGAGGCTTGACCTTTGAGATTGCCAGTCTTTTTGTTGGTCCAGCAGCTGTAGGTAAGATGGCTAAGGGCACGAAACTCGGAGCTAAGGCAGCTGAGATGATTCAGTTAGCCAAGAACAGCACCAAGGCAAAAATCCTCGCAAATGTCGAGAAATGGGGTTCAAAGGTTGACAATATCCTAGCGAAGAGCAATAATGTCATTGGAAAATTTGGCGAGAAATTATTAGACACCCGAATCCCGGTTGGCATTCGTAAAAAGGCATTTGCCTTTGCGGGAGGTATGGGAACCATGCCTACCTTCAGCGTTGAGAGTAAGACTCTGCGTGATGTGATGCACTTCTCAAGCAAACATGCGGATGATGTAGTACGAGGAGTAGGTGGTTCTGGAGAAGTAAGGCAACTCGTTCCGCGTAAGCTATCTGATTCAGAGAAAAAACTTTACAAGCGTCCATCAGGTTATAGGAAGAATACAAAGGAAACTGTCTGGGATAAAGCTAAGGATGAACAAGGTGTTGTCAAAGATCCTATTACTAAAAAGGTAATGGATATTGAGGAGCCTTGGGATATGGGGCATAAACCGGGACATGAATTTAGAAAACACCAACAAAGTGCGGCTGATAGAAAAATAACTCGTAAACAATTTTTAGATGAATATAATAATCCCAATAGCTATAGACCAGAGTTACCAGAATCTAATAGAAGTCACATTGGTGAAGATAAGACGGATTTTTATTTTGGTCCATGATTTTGAAGAAAGGACTTACTATGGAATATGATAAAAAAGAGATAGCTAGAAAGCTTTTAGATGATGTTGGCGGTACTCCAAGAGTATATGCATTTAAAGATGAATCTGGAAAAGAAATTGACATATTTTGTGGTGATGATTCTCCAATTGAACACGTATCTTCTTACTCCACTGTTGGGTTATCAGACTACACTTTGAACAAAAAGATAGATGATAAATCTTTAAGAGCAGAAATTATTGGTTCAACAGATAGTAGGAATGATTTGTTTCCAAATATAATAAGTGACTGTGCTTTTAAAGTGATGAATGGATCATCTCCTTGTATGCCAGGGACTGTATTTCTAAATGCAATAGATAATTATTATCTAGATTCTAATATGAAGCACATGTTATTGACTATCCCATTTTTATGGGAGTTGCACGATTTGGAATTTGATCATGAATATGTAACTTGGTTGTTTGCAGTTCCGATTTCTGAGTCGGAGTACCATTTTTTTGTTGAGAATGGGTATCAAAAATTAGAAATGTTATTTGAAAAAAACCAAATAGATATTTATGATTTAAATCGTAGTCCTGTGGTTTAGATGATATTTTACGTTGATGAAGGATTCTCTCCTGTTTGCGGAAGGTTTTATTGGTTCAGCTGGAAGTATGGTTTCAGATACTGCCATCGGAGCTGTAGATTTGACTCAGATCATTGGCATTGCTAGTATTGATGGCGTCAATCGCTTAACAGGAGGTCGAACTCCAGAGTGGATGAAGCGGGACTTGCAAGGGACGGCAGATAACCTGTCTAGCCTTGCGGAGTTAGGAGTAGGAACTTACACTGCTCTGACGGATCCAGGAGCAGCTATGCGTGGCCAGGATCCCAATGCCAGCTATGCGGATAAGGCAGCTTATCGTGCTCAGGAGACGGGGAAAGCCCTCTGGGATAAGGTCACCCATATGGATGCCTATGATGCAGGAGGTTTGACCTTTGAGATTGCCAGTCTTTTTGTCGGTCCAGCAGCTGTAGGTAAGATGGCTAAGGGCACGAAACTCGGAGCTAAGGCAGCTGAGATGATTAGCTTAGCCAAGAACAGCACCAAGGCAAGAATTCTCGCAAATGTTGAAAAATGGGGTTCAAAGGTTGACAGGATTCTTGCGAAGAGCAATAATGTCATTGGAAAATTTGGCGAGAAATTATTAGATACCCGAATCCCAGTCGGCATTCGTAAAAAGGCATTTGCCTTTGCGGGAGGTATGGGAACCATGCCTACCTTCAGCGTTGAGAGTAAGACTCTGCGTGATGTGATGCACTTCTCAAGCAAACATGCGGATGATGTGGTGAGAGTGGCAGAGAAGCCCTTTGATAAAGAGCGGATTCTTGAAAATCTTAAGCAAAGTCGACTTGCACGGGAAAGTTCGAAGTTTGATGACTATCTTCGCAGAGAGTATGAAGCTAAGGGACACTATTTCCCAGAACGTGTTGAAATGCCAAATGGCAAGCGTGCTTATCTATCGGCAGATGATGGTTTCGATGGAAGAAAAATTCCTGTCAGATCACGAAGTTATGTGGATAGCGAAGGACATATTAAGTGGCCGGAAAAAGGTGATGGTTTTGTACTGGATAGTGCAGGGAATCCCATTACTCAACCTGCAAATTTAAAAGCAGGTGATATTATAGATCGTTATGGTCATCCATATGGAAAATTTACTAGTCCGGTGAGGGAGGAAGAGATTATCGCGTTTAACAAACGTGGTTTACCTTATCCAGAAGGCTACCAAGATTACCACCAATATAGAGTAATGCATGATTTGACAGAAGAAAATATAATAAATGCTTTTAAAACAGCTTCATCAGAAGTTAAAGAAAGCTTAATTGATGCAATGGAAAACCGGGGATTTTCTTTGTCAGATCTGGCTAATATTCAACAAGGAGAAATTGCAAAAGTCTTTGGAGCAGGTGGAGGAACTCAGATACAACTAGGGAATTCTTTGAAGTATTATGAAGATTTAGGTTTATTAAAAGAGGTGATAAAATGAATTCGGAACAAATTGAAAAATTCAAACAAGAAATAGAATGTATTATAAAAGAAAAAAATTATATATCTTTACGGTATGTTCTTTTCGATGAAACAAATAGAACACCATTTGCTGTACATATATTTTACAAAGATGGTTTATTCATGGTGAATAGCAGAGATGAGAGAGCTTATGTAATTGGAAGAACATTTGAATTTGATAATTTTTCTGAGGCTGAAAAAAAATTCTTTAATGTATTGGACTTTATAGTACGTGAGGGTCGAAGGGACATATCTAACAGAGGAAGCTATATGTATTCCTCACCTTTGTGGGACAAACCATAATGATAAATTTAGAAAAGCAACGCAGTGAAATTTGATTTGAATTTTATCGAGCTCTCCCAGCAACAAGTATCGACTGCCTTTATGCGTAGTGAGGATTTTGTTCGGTATTATTAGCCGTATGTAAACACGGAGGAAGGCTAATGGGATTTTATGTCGATATTGCGGAGCTTCAGAAAGCCCAAGAGGCCTATATGAAGATGGTCGCAACTGCTCAGAGTCAGTTGGATACCGCTAAAAATGGGATGAATGCCATCATCACCAGTAATTCCATGCATGGAGAAGTTGGGAAAGCGATTACGAATGAAATCAATAATGTTCATAACCCCGTGATTGTTGGCTTAAAGAATGGCTTAGAATTTCTAGGTTCCGAGTTTTCCAAGACGATCACGGATTTTCAGAATCTTGTTGGCGAAACCTCTGCAACAGCAGTTTTAGCAGAAGAAACTTTGGATGATGCGGTCAAGACCCTAATGCTAGCTATGCGGATAAGGCTGCTTATCGTGCTCAAGAGACAGGGAAAGCCCTCTGGGATAAAGTTACCCATATGGATGCCTATGATGCAGGAGGCTTGACCTTTGAGATTGCCAGTCTTTTTGTCGGTCCAGCAGCTGTAGGTAAGATGGCTAAGGGCACGAAACTCGGAGCTAAGGCAGCTGAGATGATTCAGTTAGCCAAGAACAGCACCAAGGCAAGAATTCTCGCAAATGTCGAAAAATGGGGTTCAAAGGTTGACAATATCCTAGCGAAGAGCAATAATGTCATTGGAAAATTTGGCGAGAAATTATTAGACACCCGAATCCCAGTCGGCATTCGTAAAAAGGCATTTGCCTTTGCGGGAGGTATGGGCTCAATGCCTACCTTCAGCGTTGAGAGTAAGACACTACGTGATGTGATGCGCTTCTCTAGCAAACATGCGGATGATGTAGTACGAGGAGTAGGTGGTTCTGGGAAGGCGGAGAGAGTCACACAAGCTGTCAATAATATGTCGGAGTTTTTTGAGACAGACTTTGGAAAAAAGATTAGGGACAATCTTAGAAAGACGAAGAAACAATATGACGGGCAAAGTGTTTATGAGGTGATGAAGAAGGTTGATAGAAATTTGCGCAAAGGAGATTACCTGTATTTGGATGGTTTACATATGGACCATTTTGAAGTTTTTGATAAACGTGGTAATTTGAAATCTGTACTTAATCTTGATGGTACTTTAAACACAGATAAGTTATTAATAGCTAAAGGAAGGAAATTACATTGAAGGAAGAAATCTATAAACTTTATGAGGTGTGTAAACGATTCAATTCGAGGCTAGGATACTCGTTAGAAGAAAATAAAAAATTAAAAGATTTTAAAGAATTGATAGATGATAATCTATCTGATGACTTTCAAGAGCTTATGTCAGGTATTTCAGCATTCAAGGAAGAAATAATTGATCAAAGTATAGCTGATGAGCAATACAGTCAATTCTATTACGAGTTATTGTCTTCGATGGCTAACTTTTCTTCTTACTTTGCAGATTTGCATGAAATAATTTTTGATCTAAACAAAAGACGCAGATTTAAAATGGGAGAAATTACCAAAGAGGAATTAGTCAGTTCAGATGAAATAATTTTAGACGATGAGGATGATGAATCTGGAAATTAAAGAATAGATATTTATTGTTTTTCTAAACGCATTAAAGATTTTGTCCGGCGGAGGATGTAGTACGAGGAGTAGGTGGTTCTGGTAGGGCGGAGCGAGCCACACAAGCTGTCAATAATATGTCGGAGTTTTTTGAGACAGACTTTGGAAAAAAGATTAGGGACAATCTTAGAAAGACGAAGAAACAATATGACGGGCAAAGTGTTTATGAGGTGACTAAAGATATAGATGATATTTTGAAAAAAGGAGATAAATTGTACTTAGATGGTCTGCATAAAGATCATTTTGAGGTATTCAATAAAAGAGGTAAAGTAAAGGATGTTCTTAATCTTGATGGAACTTCTAATAGTAAAAAATTTAATTTAGCTTCTGGGAGGAGATTAAAATGATTAGTTCAGAGTTAAAAGATGTAATGAAACGATTGACTATTCTTAATGAGAATAATAAAGGTGTGCTACTTAGAGAAGAAAGTATCAGAGATATAGACAATACGATAAATATCTTTCTAAAAAAATATGAAGATCGTTTTTATGAAGGATTAAGATTGTTTAACAAGATAGACATTACTACAATTTCCTCTTCAGAGAATTCAGATTATACTATTGCTTTCTATAATCTATTAACTGGAATTAGGGGGATAATCGATTGTTTTGATGACTTTGATGATATTTTAGTTGAAATGAATAAAAACTTCATGTATCAAAGTGGCGAAATAGCAAAAGAAGAATGGGAAAGTTCAGGGGAAGTTGTCTTGGATGACGAAGAAAATGAATTTGGAGATTGAAGAATAGATATTGATTCCTCTTAAATGAATGGGCAAGTCGAAGAATGAAAAATGGAATTTTAGATTTACCAGAAGGATTGGGAAGGTATTAAAAATGAAACAAAAAGTATCGTTATGGCTTGGTAATTTTGCCAGTCAAGAAGAATTTCAAGAATACTTCAAAATTTCATATAAAGAGGACGGGGATAGCGTTTCTTCAGAATTTGAGACAGACTTTCATTTGTCGTACTACGATAGAGATTTAGTTGAAAAAGATTGGGTTGATGTTTCTGAAAATAATATTGATGTTTTGCTTGAAGGTTTCTCATACGATGAAGAGATTATTATGCAGTTTCCTAAAATATCATCAACCTATAATACAATTGTTTTGATTTATGATTTTGATTATTCTAAAGAAGAATTAAAAGTAAGTAACAATGGTTCTGGGACATTAGAGTTTATTGGTATCGCAGAATACGATTACTAAGCGTAGCATATAAGGAATTCTGGCACATCATCACCCCATCCAAGCTTGGCTGAAGGGCCGCTCGAATGAGATTGGTTCCTGGTGGGGCGATGTCGTTGAGGGCACACGGAATCTGCCTATTCCACAGGAGGCTTGACCTTTGAGATTGCCAGTCTTTTTATCGGTCCAGCAGCTGTAGGTAAGATGGCTAAGGGCACGAAACTCGGAGCTAAGGCAGCTGAGATGATTCAGTTAGCCAAGAACAGTACCAAGGCAAGAATTCTCGCAAATGTCGAAAAATGGGGTTCAAAGGTTGACAATATCCTAGCGAAGAGCAATAATGTCATTGGAAAATTTGGGGAGAAATTATTAGACACTCGAATCCCAGTCGGCATTCGTAAAGAGGCAGTTGCCTTTGCGGGAGGTATGGGAACCATGCCTGCCTTCAGCGTTGAGAGTAAGACTCTGCGTGATGTGATGCACTTCTCCACCAAACATGCGGATGATGTGGCGAAAGTAGCAGAGAAGCCCTTTGATAAAGAACGATTACTTCAGAATCTTAAAGAGAGCCAACTGGCGAGAGAATCGTCAAACTTTAAAGAGTATGTGGCTAAAGAAAAGGACTTCTTTGAAGGCATTGCTAAAAATAAGAGATTTGAAGCATTTGGAAAAGGAGAATTATCCTTTGATGATGTCTTATCAGACTATGTATCTGAATATACAAAGTTAGTAGACGGTAATACAACATGGAATTGGAATAAAGATATTAGAGAGGGGGCTAATCTTACAGGTGCTCAAAAACGCTTGATAAAGAATGAGTCAATTAGACATGGTCTGCTACCGAAAGTCGCAGTTCGACAAGTTGAAGGGCTTAGATATGGCTACGCAGATTTTAAAGGTGTAGGTTTGGTTCAAGAGACAGTACAATTACCAAAAGAATTATGTAAGAAGACTGATAGAGAACAATTTAAGTGGTTAAATGAAAAGATCGGTGGATTTAGAGAAGGGATGACTTGGCATCACACAGAAGTTCCAGGTAAAATGGAGTTAGTTCCATTTGGTATCCATAATATAGTTCCACACAATGGAGGACGTACTATAGGTCATTGGGCCGACGCTATAAGATAAATAGGAAGGATTTAATGTTTAATAATGGAATATAAAAATACGATAATAACACCATTACCTGACGAACAGTTACTGAATGAAGAAGAAAAGATATGGAGGGTTTCACTCCCAGCATCTGCTAAGGAATTTTTTAAACAATATAGTGGGTTGATTCCTAAGAAGAATATCTTTAGCGGAAAGTTACCTCAAGATCAGGAACGTATAATAGAACGTTTTTTATGTATTTTACATGATACTCAAAATCATACTTTGGGTATGTATGATATAGATGTAATTCTAACGCAATTAGATGAACGCTTACTGTATTCTGAAGATATTTTAGGAGTAGAATTACTACCTGTAGCGGCTTTATTTGGCGGAGACTTTGTTTGCTTAGATTATAGTCAGAGAAGGGAGAATCCTAGTGTGTGCATATGGCATCATGAATCTTCTTATGAACTTAATCCATCCACAACTTTTATCACGGATACATTTGAAGAGTTTTTAGGAATGCTATATTCTGAAGATGATATTGCAAATAGCTAGTATTTGGTTACGGAATCATGCTTTTGAGTATATGTTAAGAGTAATGCACAAAATATAATGCAGGAGTCCTATTTATGGGTGATAAATTCCTTGAGTTATTTATTGAAAAAACTTTTTATAATGAGCTATTTAATAAATTGAAATCTTACATCTACCTTCATAGAGATGAAATAAAAGTTAGATCCTACACTTTATCTTCGATATCCTATAAAGCGCTAAATGATTTTAGCGTCAAGAGTGTTTTAAAAGGACTTGGATTCTTACTACGACGAAGTCGTCAACCAGAAAGTCTTGAAAGATTGGTGTAGCATTTATGACAGCAAGTACTCGCCAAGCAACTATTGCGATATCAAAATTGAACCCCAGCGGGAGAATTGGTAGTAAGTTGTATAAGAAACTATGAAATAACTTTCAAACAGTTTTACTCATTTTTATTAGGGTATTTGGAATAAGACAGTATACTTTTCGTTCAAAAGTGTTATTTAAATGTTGATTCATTCACTTTCATTCTACAGTATAGAAGTTTGCTAGCACCACATGTTGAGGCGGTATCACTGCTTGTACGAGCTGAGGCATCAGCGAAGTAGAAGTAGATGTTCCGCCCATGGGATAGGACTCGTAGAATGAGGAGGGAAACCGACGAAATGATACGGTAAGTCCGAACCGCTGAGTGTGTAAGTTTGTTAGTGAAACGAGGATAATCCTCAAAACATAGAGAGTAAAACTCCATTATTTAGAGATATCATACTAAACTGTTTTTATGGAGGTGTTTTTTTGATAAAAAGTAGACCTGAGTTTGACAAAATCGCATCCTTTGATGAGTTTAATAAATACTACTGGTACCGTGATGAACTTTCAAAGATATGCAAGTCATTAGGACTTGAATATAGAGGTACAAAACAGGAACTTAATGATATAATTGAGCAGTACTTTAAGGGTAATTTGATTAAAAAATCATCAATAAAAAGGAATAAGAAACGAGTAGAAGTCCTTACTTTAAATACTCCCTTACTTGAATGTGGATTCTCTTTTAATGCTCACTTTAGAGAATATTTCTCAACTTTAACAGAGGTTTCACCGTTTAAATTTACTGCTGTTATGGCTACTGCTTGGAGAAAAGTAAAAAGCGACAATGATTTGAGTTTCACAATACATGATATGCTAAAAGTTTATTATGGAAATTCAGATTATGCCAAGTATGATCATTCAATTTGTCAATGGAACCAATTTCTAAAGGATTTCTGTGCAGACGAAAATAGTCACAATTACTCGAATAAACTAAAAGTAGCTTCTATTCTTTGGAAAGAAGTTAGAAATTCAAGTAATGAAAAAATATATTCAAAAAATCTTTTGACTGAATATGCTGATAAAATAAATGAGTATGGCAAGTAGGATATTATTTATTTGCTTAACAACCAATTTTAAAAAAGCCAATACAAAAAAGTAAGACAAATAAGGTCTTTGATATAAGAATTGATTTAACTAGGAAAAAGTTCGAAAGATGAGTATGAAAGTAAAATTTAAAGAAACGAATAAAGTATTTTTCAAAATAGTAGAAGTAGGGGGAGAAAAGTATATTCTAGATTTGACGACCGTTAGCCCCAAATCCTATTTCTGGGGTTCTCTTCCTGATGAGATTACTGCAAAAATGCAAAAGTTAGATAAAAGAGATATGCGTTTTGAAAGTGTGGCTCCCACTATGAGTAAATCGATTGGGGTTGCAATTGGTGTAGCAATAGGGGGTTCTGGCTATCGGCTAGTGACGAATTTTTTTAGAAACAATGGGATTAGTCACAATCTTCCTTTAAAGATAGGTTTATATGGCCTGTTCATCTTCCTAGCTTATCTTGCTTTCTGGTTCATTGCCATAAGAGCTCGTCATAGCGTCCAAAAAAGACTTGAGAATAGAACTTTAAACTATCAAATAACCTTTAAACCAGTTGGAAATAAACGTCAATTAAAACATTACAAACTTCTTCCTTTTATCCTTGTTCCGACTCTTGGATGTTTTTCATTCTATCTATATACTGTTAATGGAACAGAGGGAGCCTTACTTGTTATTAATAGTATTCTATTATTGGGATGTTTTACAGTGATTTTAGGCATGCCACCACTCCGAGAAAGTGTCGAAAAACAAGAACTTGTTTTTGAAAAGATCGAGAAGTTATAAATTAATATGAAAGATGAAAGCTGTTTTATGATTCTCTTTTGCAGGTCACATTGGGTTATTTTATCAGAAAAATTAGGGAATTAATTAGAAAGTATTTTGTTGGTCATTGACTCATTTAAGTTTCAGAACCGCTCTCGTAATGCCACTTTATAATTTAGAAAAGGAGTAAAAATGAATTATTTAGAAATACGCAAGAAATATGCATTTTCTAGACAAGTCGTGATTGTTTTGGCTGTTGTTCTCAGTCTTTTTGTGGCTTGGATGGTGAAAGATAGGACTATTCAAACTCTTTGTGTTTTATTCATAAGTGCACTCTTATTTCTTTTCATAGCACTAATCAGAAGAGGTTATTTAAGGAGTGGTACTAAGTTACTGCATATGGACTTAGATTTACTATCATGGCAGCAATACATTGAGTTGAACAAAAGTGCAAAAAGAGCTATTATAAAAATGGATGTGACGCTAACATCTGTTGGGTATTCCTATATGATTGGTGATTTCGATGCTGCCATTAAGGAGGCTTCTGAAGCAATGACTGATCAAAAACTGAAGCCAAAATACAGGGATTTCTTAGAGAGTTACCTCATTCGTTCGACAGTTCTTGCAAATCCTAACCTGACCAGGGACCAGCTTGATCTTATACTAAACAAAATGTCCATATCAGATTCCTCTCTAGCTGAGAAAACAAAAAGCGTAAGTATTGCGCTTTACGATTTAACAATTGCTCATCAATCCGATGATTACTTTGAAGACTTGGAAAACGAATTTAAATATCAACAATTGGAAATCACTTACTATCAAGCCTTGAACTCTAAATTAAAAGGAGATATGACTAGGGCGAATGAGTTGTTTAGAAAACTCGCTCAAGAAGATGAACAGCTCTATATCGTCCAGAAGGCTAAAGAATTTTTAAAAAGTGAATCTATTAATTAGCGATGAATAAGTACAGAAAAGGATAAAAAGGACTAAGTGTGAAATCAAATAAATTATTGCTAATAAACGGAGTTATTTCTTTAATTGGAGCTTTAACGATTACTTACCTTTCTTCTAAAATGTGGAAATTTGAAATCATTTACTGGGTGATACCTAAGCTTGTTAGACTTTCTAGTTGGGATGGAATCTACTTTTCAACTTGTTTAATATTGCTGTTTTTTGGTTTTGCAGCATTCCTTCTTCATGATGAGGAATCAAAAGTCAATAAGAAGACTTATCAGTTTCTTTTGATTGCATCGATTATTGGTTTTATTCCAATATTAGCTGGATTTTCCAGTGTGTTCGCATTTGTTTCAGCTATTTTATACTTAATGGATTATATAAAATTGTCGAAAAAGTAAAGTAGTGAATTGCTAACAATAAGTATTTATTCTTGTTTAAGTTGAGGTTAGTGCTTGATACATTAACGTCTCTATTCTAGTTAGTGGATGTTTCAAGCATTTGGATGGCGTTTCCATAACTCAAGTGATATAATTAGTTACTAGAATTTTTGTAACTATTAAAGGAGTATTATCAATGAAAAAAGCAATGTTAATTATCAACCCTACCTCTGGTGGGGAAAAGGCCTTGGATTATAAGGTCAAACTGGAGAATAAAGCAAAAGATTATTTTGAACACGTGGAAACCAAAATTACCGAAAAGGCGCTGGATGCAACACACTTTGCTGAGGAAGCTTCTCGTGAGCAGTACGATGCAGTGGTTGTTTTCGGTGGAGACGGAACTGTCAATGAAGTTATTTCGGGTATTGCTGAGAGAGACTACACTCCGAAGTTAGGGATTATCCCTGGCGGTACGGGCAACCTCATTACCAAACTGTTGGAAATCAATCAAGACATTGATGGCGCGATTGATGAACTCGATTTTAACTTTACCAATAAGATTGATATTGGTAAAGCAAATGACAACTATTTTGGTTATATCTTTAGTATCGGTTCTCTGCCTGAGGCGATTCACAATGTGGAGATCGAGGACAAGACAAAATTCGGTATTTTAGCCTATGCTGTAAATACTATGAAGTCTGTGATGACGGATCAGGTCTTTAACATTAAGATTGAGACAGAAAATGGAAATTATGAAGGTGAAGCGAGCCATGTTTTGGTTCTCTTGACCAATTACTTCGCTGATAAGAAAATCTTTGAAGAAAACAAGGACGGCTATGCTAATATTTTAATTCTAAAAGATGCTTCAATATTCTCTAAATTATCCGTCATTCCTGATTTACTAAAAGGGGATGTTATCGGAAATGATAATATTGAGTATATCAGAGCACGTAATATTAAAATCTCTTCAGATAGTGAATTGGAGTCAGATGTTGACGGCGATAAATCGGATAACCTACCTGTAGAAATCAAAGTCCTAGCTCAACGAGTAGAAATATTTTCAAAACCGAAAGAGTAGAAGGTAAAAATTAGTTTATTGTTCACAACGAAATTAAGTTCTATATCAACGATTGGAGGAGAAATGAATTCTCTATTTGATGAATTTCGAACAATTTGTTTTCATTTAAACCAAGTCGGAATCACTCCGACGCTCATGGGGTCTTTGGGGTTTGAATACCGTTCAAATGAAGAATGGGGGCCGTCTGACATTGACATTCATGTGCCTGGTGACCCTAGAGGTTGGGAAGCACCTGATCATCTCAGGATTTATGACTGGGACAAGATAATGAAAGTGATGAATCACTTAGGCTATACCTTAATAGATATTCATGAGCATGAATTCCAAAAAGATGGTGTGAGTGTTGAATTTGGGAGTATCGATTCATTACCTGATTTTGCAGGAGTTTCGGAATCAGATATAGAGTTGATTCATCTCGAGGATATCACGTTTCGTGTTCCAAGTTTAGAACAGTATTTCAGTATATACAAGGCTTCTTCGCAAGATTCCTATCGAAATGACCACAATAACAATAAGGATTTTAAGAAGATAGATTGGCTGGAAAGACATTTGTAACTCATCGTTTAAAGAGTAGTAAGTTGTAAGACTTACTGCTTTTTTATATTCGAAAAACAATCTAGTTTAAACTACGAACAAGTCTTGAAAATAAAATTTTAAAGTAGTATACTAGAATCATAATCATGAAAACGTTTGCGTCGGAAATAAACCCAAGTAAACTAGGAGACAGATACAGTGGAATTAACAGCCATTTACCATAGACCAGAGTCGGAGTATGCTTATCTTTATCAGGATAAGACAATGCACATTCGTATCCGGACCAAGAAAGATGATATTGAAAACATCAACTTGCATTATGGAGACACTTTTATCTTTTTAGAGGAGCATTATGAAGCAAGCAAGGCGATGGCCAAAGTAACTTCTGATGCCTTATTTGATTACTGGCAAGCGGAAGTTTCAGTTGGCTATGCGCGACTCCAGTATCTCTTTGAACTCAAAGATAAGCAAAGTCAGAGTATTTTGTATGGCGATAAGGGATGTGTTGAAAACACGCTAGAAAACCTTCATTATGAAGGAAATGGCTTTAAAATTCCTTATATCCATGAGATTGATGCTTGTCATGTTCCTGACTGGGTAGCAAAGACGGTATGGTATCAGATTTTCCCAGAACGTTTTGCTAATGGGAACCCTGAGATTTCTCCAGAAGGGGCTCTGGCTTGGGATTCCTCTATCAAGCCAAAAACGAGTGATTTCTTTGGTGGTGATTTACAAGGCATTATTGATCATCTAGATTACTTGCAAGACTTAGGGATTACAGGTCTTTATCTCTGTCCGATTTTTGAATCCCCAAGCAATCACAAGTATAATACGACGGATTATTTCGAAATTGACCATCATTTTGGAGACAAGGGAACTTTCCGTAAACTGGTTGAGGAGGCTCATCAGAGAGGGATGAAAATCATGCTGGACGCTGTTTTCAATCATATCGGGGATCAGTCTCCGCAGTGGCAGGATGTTCTCAAGCATGGTGAAAAGTCGGAATATAAAGACTGGTTCCATGTTCAAGAGTTCCCAGTGACCAAGGATAAGCTTGGGAATCCAAGAAAGCTCCCTTACCATACCTTTGCCTTTGCCAGCTATATGCCCAAGCTTAATACGGCCAATCCTCAAGTGAGGGACTATTTGCTAAGTGTTGCGACCTACTGGATTGAAGAGTTTGATATCGATGCTTGGCGCTTAGATGTGGCCAATGAAGTTGACCATCAATTTTGGAGAGATTTCCGTAAGGCTGTTTTGGTTAAAAAGCCTGACCTTTATATTCTTGGAGAGGTCTGGCACACTTCTCGGCCCTGGCTAAATGGCGATGAATTCCACGCAGTCATGAACTATCCTCTCTCTGATAGCATCAAGGATTATTTCTTGCGTGGGACTAAGAAGACACCTCAATTCATCGATGAGATCAATAGTCAGTCTATGTACTATAGACAGCAGATTTCGGAAGTGATGTTCAATCTCTTGGATTCGCACGATACGGAGCGGATTTTGGCTACTGCCAAGGGAGATGTCCAACTCGTTAAGTCTGCCCTTGCTTGTCTCTTTTTACAAAGAGGGACACCGTGTTTCTACTATGGAACTGAGTTGGAGTTAGGTGGCGGACCAGACCCAGATTGTCGCCGTGTCATGCCTTGGGACCGTGTTTCAGACAGTAATGACATGCTGAACTTCATGAAGAAATTGATCCAGCTTCGTAAGAATGTTTCAGGCATTATCCAACATGGAACTTATAGCCTAAAAGAAATCAAGCCAGATGTGTTATCTCTGTCATGGGATTATGATGGACAAAAACTCCAAGCTATTTTTAACCAATCAACTGAAAACTATCTATTAGAAGACAGTGATGCTGTAGCGCTAGCCAGTCATTGCCAAGAATTGGACCAGCAACTGGTGCTTTTGCCTAAAGGTTTCGTCATTCAATAAAAAATAGGATTAAAAAAGCTGTAATGAATGGGTGATTCGTGCAGTCTTTTTTTGACTTGTGTAGTATAATATAGCTAAGTCAACGGTTACTAGTTGAATGATTAGTGAATGGTGTTTAAAGAAAAATAGAGACTTGTGCTCTAGAAGGGAAATTGCATGAAACGAACGAGAAAAGTAGTAGCCTTAGGACTGTGTTTGCCCTTATTACTTGGACTAATTGCTTGTCACCAAAATAATACGAGGACTGAAGCTGCAAATCAGACACAGACCAGTTCAGATAAAGTTCCTTGGACGGCTTCATATACCAATTTAAACAGTCAGGTAAGTTCCGAAGAGGTCAAATCTCTCTTATCAGCTCACTTGGATCCAAATAGTGTTGAGGCATTTTTCAATCTTGTTACAGACTATAATGTGACTGTCGGCTCCACTGGTTTAAGTGGGGATTTTACCTCCTTTACGAAGACAGAATATGACGTAGAGAAAATCAGCAATCTCTGGAATGAAAAAAAGGGTGACTTTGTTGGGACCAACTGTCGCATGAATAGCTATGCGCTCTTAAAAAATTCGGTCACCATTCCAAAACTTGAAAAGAATGATCAGCTGCTTTTTGTGGATAACGATGCTATCGATAAGGGAAAAGTATTTGATGCGAAAGATAAGGAAGAGTTTGATATTCTATTTTCTAGAGTGGAGACGGAAGCAACGACGGATGTAAAAGTTCACGCGTAGAAGATGGAGAAATTCTTCTCTCAGTTTCAATTCAATGATAAAGCTCGAATGTTGTCTGTTGTATTGCATGACAATTTGGATGGAGAGTATCTTTTTGTCGGGCATGTTGGTGTTTTAGTGCCAGCTGAGGAGGGTTTCTTATTTGTAGAGAAACTGACTTTTGAAGAGCCCTATCAAGCTATTAAGTTTGCGAGTAAAGAGGATTGTTACAAGTATTTAGCTACAAAGTATGCGGATTATAAAGGTGACGGACTTGCTAAGCCTTTCATCATGGACAATGAAAAATGGGTTGAAGGATATTAAGATAGGCAAAGGAGAAGCAATATGGAGACTGTAATAGCGCTTTTAGTTATTATTCTTATCGGATTCTGGGCTGTAAACATTCTCAAGCCTCGTAAGTCAAATAAAAAGGAAAGATTTATTGGCTATATGCAGCGCTATGATATTGACGGTGAAGGATATCAGTCAGAAGTTTGGGTGGTGACAGAGGATGAGAAATAAGGAGGAGATTTCTGTAGCAGTAGGTAATTTGTACTTTTTTAGGCCTCTTCTTTGTAGTTTGTCTAATATTGGTATATAATTTAATATAGAGTGATTTCTAGATAGGAGAGGGATGATGAAATTAAAAGATTTTACTGAAAAAGAACAAGAAATGATTCGTCTGGGATTGTCAACATCTGAGATTAGTGATAAGGAAACTGCTGCAAAAATACTAGGATTGGTTCCCCAAGAGTGGATTAAACGCATTCCCTTTTTCGTGAGAAAACACGCTACCACTCGAACAATAAAGCGTATTTCTATCGAATATCCAGATCTCTACGCAGTTGCCAAGAGAAGTGGTGAGATTCCTGAGAAGGAACGAGAAGAATTGCGCCAAATCATTACAGATATTTTCCAAGAAAAAATGAATAAGCATAGTATTAAGTAGAGAATGAAAATATATTTTATTGGCGGTTTGGGAAGTAATTTTTATCATAGCAAGGATTTTCTTCAAGAGCTAGATTCGAAGGCTTGTTTTCTAAATCCATATGAAAAGTATTTTAGAGATGAAATAGAATTGAAATCATGGTTTAAAAAGGAGACAGTTGAGGAAGAATCTATCTGTCTGATAGGTCATTCTCTTGGAGGAGATTTGGCTCGTTATTTCGCATCGGAATTTCAAGAAGTGGAAAAACTTATTCTTTTGGATGGTGGCTATTTAGATTTAGATAAGATTTTACCTTTAGATACAGAGTTAGAGGAAACTAAAAACTATATAAAGTCTCAAATCCTTTCTGACTTAGATATTCTTATTTCTAAAGAAAAATTTGAAGCAAAGCATTGGTCAGAAAATATGGAGGAAGCTGTAAGACAGTCCTACCACTGGAATGTGCAGTATAATAGATATGAGTTAGCTATAAATTATAAAAATATAGAAACATTACTACAGCTACGGAGAAAAATACAAGCGTTTAAGAGAAAAGTGGGAGATGCTTTGTTTATCAGTCCTCTCTATCCTAATGAAGCTACATGGAGAGAGGAAGCCCTAAAAGAATTGCCAGACTATATTGACACTATTTTTCTAGAAAACTTTGATCATGAGCTTTATACTCAAGCACCTAAAGAAATTGCTTCTTTGATTAATGAGTGGCTCTCTTATTCTTAGCGAACGATTGATTGAACTATGATAATTAATATAAGATTACAGTCTACTCAGATTCAATAAAAATCGTACACCTGATGATTTGTCTGGTGAAGAAAATATTCTACTGTGTAGTCGGACGGGATAGATAGAAATTGGTTATAGAATTTGTAAGCATAATAAATTTTAAACTTTAAGATGGAGGATTAAAGAGATGGGAAAAATTGAATGGAACCAGATAAAGACGCGTTTAGATGCCTTGCTTGTCATTGATGAGTATCGAACAGATCCAAATAAGACCTGGCTTCGATTGATCGTTAAGACTGAGGAAAACTATGGACTCCGCTACCTTATTGACAATGGCTCTGGTGATTCTCTAGATGTGATTTTGACTGATAAAATGATCCTCATAAAAGGTTTTGATCATGAAAGCAGTTTGAGTCAATTTGCTGCGGATGAGTGGAATCAAGACATCATAGACGGATTTTATAAAGGACTGGATGAAAAGTATCAAAATCTTTACTCAGAAGAGCAAAAAGATGAAACAACTTTCTTTATCTGGTATGACGGTCAAGAGCATCAAAATACCTACCAAGAGCAGGACGGTGGCGAATGGTTATTATCCTATTTCTTTGAAAGTTTTGAGAAATTTCATGAGTTTGTGACGGATTACTATTCAATTACCGTAGATGAGGACTTACTTAGAAAACTTTACAATCAAGGACAGCTTTCAGAAGTAGAATTGGAGCAGTTGATTCATACTTCCTAGCTGGAAATATTTATGAAATCTGATGAAAAGAATTGATTTTCAATATCAAGTTATACTTTAAGATTATTGAAGCTGTAATGTCTGTAGTTCCTTTTTTCTTATATTAATGACATTTTAAAACGATTTCCTCTTATAGTTCAATAGAATTTGACGAACAAAAAAAGAAATTCTTTAAAAAAGTTTCACAAAATCCTTTACAAGCTCTTGTAAACATGATATAGTTATAAGGCTTAGAAAATGAGATGATGTTTTCTAGCAAATATAAACCCGAGTAAAAAATGCCTACGGACAGGCAGGGTTGAATGCCGAAGCGTGGTTAAAAAGCCACATTATTGATAGGGTTAAAAGCCTACTTTTATAAGTTGATGTTAGGACGTTTGTCCTAATTCATAAATTTTTAGTGTGGTGAAAGCACACGTCATCTTGTGAAACGATCAATAAAGTACGTAATATTTGCTACTAGAGAGTTAGGAAACATCAGGAACAGACATACTCAACAGAAACCAAAATACACACGTCAGAAGATTGCAGAGCAGGTGAAAACCTGCTCTTTTTTCATAAGTCAACCTTTAGTCGCCTTTATCTTTTTGAGGTGCTAAAAATACGGTAAAGGAGTATGTCTTGAAGAAGTTAGATCAAAACCAAGCCCCAATTTATGAGGCCTTGGTCAAGCTACGCAAGAAAAGAATTGTCCCCTTTGATGTGCCAGGTCACAAGCGTGGACGAGGAAATCCAGAACTTGTCGAACTGTTAGGAGAAAAATGTGTTGGCATTGATGTCAATTCTATGAAACCCTTGGATAATCTCGGCCATCCTATTTCGATTATTCGGGATGCAGAGGAGTTGGCAGCGGATGCTTTTGGAGCAGCCCATGCCTTTCTCATGATTGGGGGAACAACCTCATCAGTTCAAACCATGATTCTTTCGACTTGTAAGGCAGGAGATAAGATTATTCTGCCACGGAATGTCCACAAATCTGCTATCAATGCACTGGTTCTATGTGGTGCCATTCCCATCTATATCGAGATGAGTGTGGATCCTAAAATTGGTATCGCTTTAGGACTTGAAAATGACCGGGTGGCACAAGCCATTAAGGAACATCCAGATGCTAAAGCCATTTTGATTAACAATCCAACTTACTACGGGATTTGTTCAGACCTCAAGGGTTTGACGGAAATGGCTCATAAAGCTGGCATGTTGGTCTTAGTAGACGAAGCTCATGGAGCGCATTTGCATTTTACAGATAAATTGCCACTATCTGCTATGGATGCTGGAGCTGATATGGCGGCGGTCTCTATGCATAAGTCTGGTGGAAGTTTGACTCAAAGTTCCATTCTGCTTATCGGGGAGCAGATGAATCCTGAGTACGTTCGTCAGATTATCAACCTGACCCAGTCTACATCTGCCTCTTACCTACTTATGTCTAGTTTGGATATTTCTCGTCGCAACTTAGCCCTTCGTGGCAAAGAGTCTTTTGAGAAAGTCATTGAGCTATCCGAGTATGCTCGTCGTGAAATCAATGCTATCGGTGGTTACTATGCCTACTCAAAAGAGCTCATAGACGGTGTTTCGGTCTGTGATTTTGACGTGACCAAGCTGTCAGTTTATACTCAGGGTATTGGCTTAACAGGTATTGAGGTTTATGACCTCCTCCGAGATGAATACGACATTCAGATCGAGTTTGGGGATATTGGCAATATCTTGGCCTATATTTCAATCGGTGATCGCATCCAAGACATTGAGCGTCTGGTCGGTGCTTTGGCGGATATCAAGAGGCTCTACTCAAGAGATGGAAAGGACTTGATAGCTGGAGAATATATCCAGCCAGAGTTAGTGCTGTCTCCTCAGGAAGCCTTTTATTCAGAGAGAAGAAGTTTAACCTTGGATGATTCTGTTGGACAAGTCTGTGGGGAATTTGTCATGTGCTATCCTCCAGGAATTCCAATCCTAGCACCAGGTGAACGCATTACACGAGAAATTGTGGATTATATCCTGTTTGCCAAAGAGCGTGGTTGCTCCCTCCAAGGGACGGAAGATCCAGAGGTCAATCACATCAATGTCATTGAAAGAAAGGAGAACTAGATGGATTTATGGTTTTCTGAAGTTCATACTCCAGATGTGAAATTATCCTTGAGAACAGCCAAGCAACTCTACGCTGGAAAAAGTGAATGGCAGGATATCGAAGTATTAGATACGCCAGCTTTTGGGAAAATATTGATCTTAAATGGCCATGTCTTGTTTTCAGATGCAGATGATTTTGTTTACAATGAAATGACGGTCCACGTTCCCATGGCTGTCCACCCAAATCCAAAGAAAGTCTTGGTTATTGGAGGTGGCGACGGTGGTGTTGCCCAAGTATTAACCCTCTATCCAGAATTGGAACAAATCGATATTGTGGAACCGGATGAGATGCTGGTTGAAGTCTGTCGTGAGTATTTCCCAGACTTTGCTGCGGGGCTAGATGATCCTCGTGTTACCATTTACTACCAAAATGGGCTACGCTTTTTACGAAACTGTGAAGATGACTACGATATTATCATCAACGATGCGACAGATCCCTTTGGACATACGGAAGGGCTCTTTACCAAGGAATTTTACGGCAATAGCTACAGAGCTCTCAAAGAAGATGGCATCATGATTTACCAGCATGGGAGTCCTTTCTTTGACGAAGATGAGTCAGCTTGCCGAAGCATGCACCGCAAGGTCAATCAAGCTTTTCCAATCAGCCGAGTTTATCAGGCACATATCCCTACCAGTCCTGCTGGCTATTGGTTGTTTGGATTTGCATCGAAAAAATACCACCCTGTTAAAGATTTTGACAAGGAAGGCTGGAAAAAACGCCAGCTTTTCACGGAATACTATACTGCAAACTTACACGTGGGAGCCTTTATGTTGCCCAAGTATGTTGAGGACATTTTAGAAGAAGAGGAAGGAAAAAAATGAGTCGTTTATTAGTTATTGGATGTGGGGGCGTTGCCCAAGTTGCTATTTCAAAGATTTGCCAAGATAGCGAAACATTTACAGAGATTATGATTGCTAGCCGCACTAAGTCAAAATGTGATGACTTAAAGGCTAAATTAGAAGACAAAACAAGTACAAAGATTGAGACAGCTGCCCTTGACGCTGACAAGGTTGAAGAAGTGATTGCTTTGATTGAAAGCTACAAGCCAGAAGCCGTTTTGAACGTAGCTTTACCATACCAAGACTTAACTATTATGGATGCTTGTTTGGCAACAGGTGTCCACTATATTGACACAGCCAACTACGAGGCAGAGGATACAGAAGATCCTGAGTGGCGCGCTATCTATGAGAAACGTTGTAAGGAACTTGGTTTTACAGCCTACTTTGACTACTCGTGGCAGTGGGCTTATCAGGAGAAATTTAAAGAAGCAGGCTTGACAGCTCTTCTTGGATCTGGTTTTGACCCAGGTGTGACTAGTGTCTTTTCAGCCTATGCTCTCAAACACTATTTTGATGAAATCCACTATATCGACATTTTAGACTGTAATGGTGGTGACCACGGTTATCCATTTGCAACAAACTTTAACCCAGAAATCAATCTCCGCGAGGTTTCTGCGCCAGGTTCTTACTGGGAAGATGGAAAATGGGTCGAAGTCGAAGCCATGTCTATCAAGCGTGAGTATGATTTCCCTCAAGTTGGACAAAAAGATATGTATCTCCTTCACCATGAAGAAATCGAATCACTTGCCAAAAACATTCCAGGTGTTAAACGCATTCGTTTCTTTATGACTTTTGGCCAATCTTATCTAACTCACATGAAATGCTTGGAAAACGTTGGTCTCCTTCGTACGGATGCTATTAACTTTAATGGACAAGACATTGTACCGATTCAATTCTTAAAAGCCTTGCTTCCTGATCCAGCCAGCCTTGGCCCACGTACAGTTGGAAAAACCAATATCGGCTGTATCTTTACAGGTGTCAAAGACGGTGTTGAAAAGACTATCTATATCTACAATGTTTGTGATCATCAGGAATGTTACGCAGAAGTTGGTTCACAAGCAATCTCTTACACAACAGGCGTTCCAGCCATGATTGGGACCAAATTAGTGATGAACGGAACTTGGAAACAACCTGGAGTTTACAACCTTGAAGAATTGGATCCAGATCCATTCATGGAATCTTTGAATGAGTACGGATTGCCATGGGTTGTGGTTGAAAATCCACAAATGGTGGACTAATGAAGTTAGAACAAGTACCCACACCAGCCTATGTCATTGACTTGGCCAAGTTAGAAGCCAATTGCCGTATTTTACAGCAAGTTCAGGAAGAAGCGGGCTGCAAGGTTTTACTGGCCCAGAAGGCGTATTCTCTTTATAAAACCTATCCCTTAATTAGTCAGTATCTCTCTGGTACAACGGCTAGTGGACTCTATGAAGCGAAGCTTGCTAGAGAAGAATTTCCGGGGGAAGTCCATGTCTTTGCGCCAGCTTTCAAGGATGCGGACTTGGAGGAATTGCTGGAGATAACAGACCATATCGTTTTTAACTCCGAGAGACAATTGCGTAAACATGGTGCTCGTTGTCGAGCGGCTGGTATCAGTGTCGGTTTGCGCCTCAACCCACAGTGTTCAACTCAAGGAGATCACGCGCTCTATGACTCTTGTGCTCCGGGATCTCGGTTTGGAGTGACTTCAGACAAGATACCGAGTGATTTGCTGGACTTAGTGGATGGGCTTCATTTTCATACCCTTTGTGAGCAGGGGGCAGATGATTTAGAGACAACTTTGAAAGCAGTAGAAGCTCAATTTGGACCCTATTTGCATCAAGTTAAATGGCTCAATATGGGTGGTGGACACCACATCACTAGAGAAGACTATGATGTGGATTTGCTGATTTCTGAAATCAAGCGTATCCGAGAAACTTACAATCTTGAAGTCTATATCGAGCCGGGAGAAGCTATTGCACTCAATGCGGGTTATCTAGTAACTGAGGTATTGGATATTGTCGAAAACGGTATGGATATTTTGGTTTTAGATGCCTCTGCAACCTGCCATATGCCAGATGTACTTGAAATGCCCTATTGTCCACCTTTGAGAAATGGATTTGAACCGCAGGAAAAAGCCCATACCTATAGACTTTCTTCTAATACCTGTCTGACGGGTGATGTGATTGGAGATTATAGCTTTGAAAATCCAGTCCAAATCGGTGACAGACTCTATTTTGAAGACATGGCTATTTACTCGTTTGTCAAAAATAATACCTTTAACGGTATTGGCTTGCCAAGTCTCTATCTCATGGACGAGCAAGGTGACTGCAGCTTAGTCAAAGCTTTCGGCTATCAAGACTTTAAGGGGAGATTATCATGATAGAAACTCCGAAAAAAGCAGGTTATCGTATGCCAGCAGAGTACGAACCACACCATGGTACCCTCATGATCTGGCCGACTCGACCAGGTTCATGGCCCTTTCAAGGAAAGGCTGCCAAAAGAGCATTTACTCAGATTATCAAGACCATAGACCAAGGGGAAACTGTTTATCTTTTGGTGGAGCAGGACCATCTATCTGAAGCTCAATTCTATCTTGGAGACAAGGTTGTTTATTTAGATATTCCTATCAATGATGCCTGGGCGCGTGATACAGGTCCGACTATTCTCGTCAATGATAAAAGAGAAAAGTTGGCAGTAGATTGGTCTTTCAATGCCTGGGGTGGTACAGTCGATGGTCTTTATCAAGATTATGAAGAGGATGACCAAGTAGCTAGTCGTTTTGCTGAGTCCTTGGAAATGCCTGTCTATGATGCCAAACCTTTTGTACTGGAAGGCGGAGCCATACACAGCGATGGTCAAGGGACCATTCTTGTGACTGAAAGTTGCTTGCTTAGTCCTGGACGCAATCCCCATCTTAGTAAAGAGGAAATCGAAAACACCTTATTAGAGTGCCTTGGCGCTGAAAAAGTTATCTGGCTGCCTTATGGTATTTATCAGGACGAAACCAATGAACACGTTGACAATGTTGCAGCCTTCGTTGGTCCTGCAGAGCTTGTCTTGGCTTGGACAGATGATCAAAATGATCCCCAATATGCCATGTCAGTAGCTGATTTAAAGCTTTTAGAGAAGGAAACGGATGCAAAAGGGCGTCCCTTCACCATTCATAAATTGCCTATCCCTGCAGTTCGACAAGTTGTAACCGAAGAGGATTTGCCAGGCTACATCTATAAAGAAGGGGAAGAAGAGCGTTATGCAGGTGAACGTCTTGCAGCTTCCTATGTCAATTTCTATATTGCCAACAAGTCTGTCTTGGTTCCCCAGTTTGAGGATGTCAATGACCAAGTTGCCCTAGATATCCTCAACAAGTGTTTTCCAGACCGTAAGGTCGTAGGAATACCAGCAAGAGACATTCTTTTAGGTGGTGGAAATATCCACTGTATCACCCAACAAATCCCAGAATAGGAGAAAAAGATGAGAAATGTAAGAGTTGCAGCAATCCAGATGCAATGTGCCAAGGATGTGGCAACAAATATCCAAACCGCAGAGCGTTTAGTACGTCAGGCTGCAGAACAAGGCGCACAAATTATTCTCTTGCCCGAGTTGTTTGAACGTCCCTATTTCTGTCAAGAACGTCAGTATGACTATTACCAGTATTCTCAGTCGGTGACAGAAAATACAGCCATTCAGCATTTTAAGGTGATTGCTAAGGAACTAAAAGTTGTTTTACCGATCAGTTTCTATGAAAAAGATGGCAATGTCTTGTACAACTCTATCGCTGTCATTGATGCTGATGGGGAAGTGCTGGGCGTTTATCGGAAAACCCACATACCAGATGACCATTATTATCAAGAAAAGTTTTACTTTACGCCTGGAAACACCGGCTTCAAAGTCTGGGATACTCGCTACGCTAAGATTGGGATTGGCATCTGTTGGGATCAATGGTTCCCTGAAACAGCGCGCTGTCTTGCGTTGAATGGGGCAGAATTACTCTTTTACCCAACAGCTATAGGTTCGGAACCGATTTTGGATACAGATAGTTGTGGTCACTGGCAACGTACTATGCAAGGGCACGCAGCAGCTAATATTGTCCCAGTCATTGCAGCCAATCGTTACGGTTTGGAAGAAGTCACTCCTAGTGAGGAAAATGGTGGACAGAGTTCTAGTCTTGACTTCTATGGTTCCTCCTTTATGACGGATGAAACAGGAGCTATTCTAGAGAGAGCTGAAAGACAAGGAGAAGCTGTTCTGTTAGCAACTTATGACCTTGACAAGGGATCAAGTGAACGCCTCAACTGGGGACTGTTTCGTGATAGAAGACCCGAAATGTACCAACGAATTACGGACTAGATGGTAACTTTCATAATAAACTTTTGATATTCACGCCTGTCTTACAAAAATGTAAGATAGGCTTTTTAAATGTAAGATGGGTGTACGATTATACGCGGAAATGTATGCTATACTCTATGTAGATCAAAAAGAAAGAGGTTTATTATGAAAAAATGGAATGCGACTCAGTTGAAGTATCTGATGGCGGCAGTAATGGTTCTAGACCATATTCCCCATATTACAGGGATCGTTTCTCCTCTGTGGGAAGGTATCTTTCACGCCTTGACCCGTTGTGTGGGAGTTTGGTTTGCCTATATGGCTATGGAAGGCTTCATCCATACTCGAAATTTGAAAAACTACCTCATCCGTCTCTGGAGTTGGGCGCTTATCATGTTTGCTGGAAATAGCCTACTCAATGCCCTATTTGCATCCAAGGGAGTAATGGTCAATAATAACATTTTCCTGACTTTGGCTATCGGTGTTACCATGCTTTGGCTTGGTTTTCCTCGAAAAGAGATGGAGCAAAAAGAGAAGTTGTGGCGTTGGATTGGAGTTGCTGGGCTTTTGATTTTCGGGTGTCTTTTTACTGAGGGTGGCATCACCATGTTACCATTTCTCTTGATTAGTTACTCTTGTCGAAATCGTAAGGGATTGCGAAATCTTCTCTATGCATTTCTGTGGGCCTTCTTGTTAGTGACTTCCATCCAAATTTACGACACTTGGCACCAAACACTGGAAATGATGCTTTTCAATTCTGACTGGCTCTTTATCACCGTTTTTCCTTTTATGGCCTTGTATAATGGACAGCGAGGAAAAGAAACTAGTTGGAGTAAATATTTCTTTTATATTTTCTACCCAGCTCATCTATGGATTATAGCCTTGATTGCTTATTTGGTTAAATAGCAAAAAAGCAAATAGAAGTATTGACTGTCTATTTGCTTTTCTTATTTATAAAATATACTTCTCAATGGCACGCGCAACGCCGTCTTCTTCGTTGCTGGTTGTAACGTCATTGGCTAAGGATTTGACATAATCACTGGCATTTCCCATAGCAATGCCAAGCCCTGCAAACTGAAGCATTTCGATATCGTTATTGGCATCGCCCATGGCCATAATTTCTGAGGGCTCGATCTTCAAGATCTGAGCTAGACGTGAAAGAGCAGTAGCCTTGGTCGTTCCAAGGGGCATTGCTTCGTAAATGACAGGCTGCGAACGAACGCCGCTAAATCGTTGGCAGAGTTCCTCAGCGAACCGCTGCTCAAAATCGTCTGTTTGCTCTTTTGTTCCTAAAAACATACCTTGGAACATCCGATACTTGCCACTAGTCGCGTCTTCAAGGGAGATTTCAGTCAGGTCTGAAAAGACTAGCTTGGCATCATTTTGAACAATTTGATTAGGCTTGCCACCGAGAACAAAATAATGTTTCTCATCAAAAAGAGTCAACTGGACGTCGCTTTTGTCTGCTAAGTCATAGAGGTATTCAATGTCAGCTGGACTGAGTTCTTGCCAGTCAACTAGACTCCAGTCACTGGTCTGGTGAGTTGAACAACCGTTATTGACGATGACATACTCATTCTGGAGGTCCAGTCCTAGTTTTTTATAGTAGGGAAGGACACCGAAAAGCGGGCGACCTGTACAGAGAACCAGTTTGACACCTTTTTCAATAGCTTGGTGAATGGCAGTGATGTGGGCTTGCGGGATTTCCTTGGCTTCATTAAGGAGGGTTCCGTCCATATCCAAGGCTAGTAGTTTAATCATAAGACTTCCTTTTCTAGGTGTTTTGCTTTTATTATAGCATATTTTAGAAAAAATCAGGCTAAAAGTTTAGGGGGTGATTGATTACACAGTTTAGGACGTTTCGATGACAATTCAAGATTTGAAGAGGATATTTTGCAAAGATGT
The DNA here is from genome assembly GCF_024295825.1 of Streptococcus sp. CF10-1. Classification (GTDB taxonomy): domain Bacteria; phylum Bacillota; class Bacilli; order Lactobacillales; family Streptococcaceae; genus Streptococcus. The sequence goes on from NZ_JANCPQ010000010.1 coordinate 27,713, forward strand.
GCTATACTAAACTTGTCAAAGTTGCAACTAGACAAACATAAAAAACTAACTTAAAACATAATAGTTTTTTTGTAAGTAGTTATGAGTAGCAGATTACTCAACTAATCTGAACAATAATGGAGGAATACATCATGGTTTTAATGAAAAAAAATATAAATCTAACAAATGAAGAATTAGAGCTGATACAAGGTGGAGCAGATCCCTATGGTAAAAATCTTAATGGTAGATATGATTGGGAAATAGAACCAGTATTAACTCTGCCGGTTCATGGATTTTGTCCCAGAGGCACCTATGATTTAGGATATATTGGAGGAGGCAATCATCTTTGCAAAGGAAGTGCTGCGAGATTTTAAGTAAAATTTATTAGTAATATGAAGAGACGAGGGGAGAAAAGCTGAGGTACAATATGAAAAAACGAAGTATCCAAATTTTACTAGCATTGTCCTTAATTTTTTACAAATCAACTTGGTTTTGGAGGCTTTTCAATCACCTCGCAAAGCCCTATCTACCAGCAAGTCGTGAGTTTTTTCAGATTATGCTTTTGATGGAGAGTGGTGTTCTTTTGTCAGCATTCATCTATCTACTAGTTTTTTCAGGAAAAAAGACTTTTCAATTCGAGTGGCAGCCGAGGTACTTTATCTACCTTTTACTGGGCTACATCATTTCGTATATGTCCGACTTCCTCTTGTCTTATTTCATCCCCTCGTCCTCGAATCAAATTTCTTTGAATGAAACGATAGAAATGATAGGGCGACAGGAATTACCCTATTTCTTGCTCATAGTTTGCTTCATCGGCCCTATTGCTGAGGAATTGATTTATCGCGGTGTGCTTATGACAACCTTTTTCAAAAACTCACCTTGGTACGGAGATATCTTGCTTTCTGCTATTATTTTCGGTTGTATTCATATCAATTTCGCTTTAACACCTCTTGCTTTTTTCATTTATGCTAGTGGAGGTCTTATTTTAGCCCTATTGTATCGCATGACTAAAAATCTCTACTATCCAATAGTACTTCATATCCTTATCAATATCACTGCCTTCTGGGACTTGTGGTTACTCCTATTTTCAGGAAGTTAGCTTACTGAAACAATGTCGGAATTTTCCGGCATTTTTCTTTTCAATAGATGAGCAAGAACCGATTATTTACAGGATTGCTTCATTAAAAAATGGTATAATAAAAGGTAATGAAAAATTCCAACGAGGCTGAGATGAAATTACTTTATACTGATATTCGGACTTCTTTGACTGAAATTTTAACGAGAGAGGCAGAAGAGCTAGTTGCTGCAGGCAAGCGGGTTTTCTACATCGCCCCCAACTCTCTTTCTTTTGAAAAGGAACGCGCCGTGCTGGAATGCTTGTCCCAGCAGGCTTCTTTTGCGATTACCGTCACGCGTTTCGCTCAAATGGCTCGTTACCTGGTCTTTAATGATTTGCCGACTAAAACTAGTCTAGATGACATCGGGCTTGGGATGGCTTTTTATAAGTTCCTTGCGGAACTTGATCCTAAAGAATTGCGAGTTTATGGTGCGATTAAGCAGGATCCTCAATTTATCCAGCAGTTGGTTGAACTTTATCATGAGATAACGACTGCTCAGATGAACTTTTTGGACTTGGAAAGTTTGACGGATGGGGATAAGCGGGCAGACTTACTCTTGATTTTTGAGAAAGTGACTGCCTATCTCAATCAAAGTCAGTTGGCTCAGGGAAGTCAGTTGTCCCATTTGATTGAGGCTATTGAAAATGGCAAGGTAAGTAGTGATTTTAGTCAGATTGCCTTGGTTATTGATGGATTTACCCGTTTTTCTGCCGAGGAAGAGCGTGTAGTGGATCTGCTTCATCGAAAAGGTGTCGAGATTGTCATTGGTGCTTATGCAAGCAAGAAAGCCTATATCAGTCCTTTCACTGAAGGCAATCTCTATCAAGCCAGTGTGGAATTCCTCCATCATTTGGGGGCAAAATACCAAACACCTGCTCAGGATCTTTCTCAGACACATGAGAAAATGGATAGTTTTGACAAGGCCTCTCGTTTGCTGGAGTCTACTTATGACTTTTCAGAACTCGCTTTATATATCGATGAGAAAGACCGTGAAAATCTGCAAATCTGGTCTTGTTTGACACAAAAGGAAGAGTTGGAGTTGGTAGCCCGCAGCATTCGTCAACAATTACATGACAATCCAGAACTGAGTTACAAGCATTTTCGTATTCTCTTAGGAGATGTGGCTTCTTATCAGTTGTCCTTAAAGACCATTTTTGACCAGTACCAGATTCCTTTCTATCTTGGTAGAAGTGAATCTATGGCTCACCACCCCTTAACCCAGTATGTCGAATCTATTTTGCGTTTGAAACGCTACCGTTTTCGTCAAGAAGATTTGATTAATCTCCTCAGAACTGGTTTGTATACTGACCTTAGTCAGGATGATATTGATACTTTTGAGCAATATCTCCGCTATCTTGGCATCAATGGGTTGCCAGCTTTTCAGCAGACCTTCACAAAATCCCACCACGGAAAATTTGATTTGGCACGTTTGAACGCCATTCGTCTGCGAGTTTTGGTACCACTTGAAACCTTATTTGCCAGTCGGAAGCAAAAAGCTGAAAATCTCTTGCAAAAGTGGAGTATTTTTCTAAAAAATGCTGCTTTAAGCAAGCAGATGCAAGATTTGACAGCTACTATGGAAACTCTAGAACAGGAAAGACAAGCTGAAGTTTGGAAAGCCTTTTGTCATGCCTTAGAACAATTTGCGACGGTTTTTGATGGTTCGCAAGTTAGTCTGGAGGACTTCCTAGCCTTGCTCCACTCAGGGATGACTTTATCTCAGTATCGCACTATTCCAGCGACAGTGGACACTGTTCTGGTGCAGAGTTACGATTTGATTGCACCTCTGACCGCTGACTTTGTCTATGCCATTGGACTCACTCAGGATCATTTGCCAAAAATTGCGCAAAACACCAGTCTATTGACAGATGAAGAAAGACAAAGCCTAAACCAAGCTACTGAAGAGGGAGCACAATTACTGATTGCAAGTAGCGAAAATCTCAAGAAAAATCGCTATACCATGCTTTCTTTAGTCAATGCCGCCCGTAAGCAGTTGGTGTTGTCAGCACCAAGTCTTCTTAATGAAAATGAGAGCAAGGAAACGGCCTATCTTCAGGAACTGGTGAGTTTTGGATTTAGCCGGACAGAGAAGAAGATTCATCAAAAAAGTCTGTCTAAGGATGATATGGGTTCTTATCACAGTCTATTGTCTAGTCTAGTTGCCTATCATCAGCAGGGCGAGACAAGTAATACTGAGCAAGATTTGACCTTTGTCAAGGTTTTGGCTCGTATCATGGGGAAAAAACTTGACCAAAAAGGTCTTACAAATCCAGTTATCCCAACTAATCCAAGTAGCAAGCCATTAGAGAAAGAGACCTTGCAGGCTCTCTATCCCGCTGACAAGGAGTTTTACCTGTCTACGTCTGGTTTGACGGAGTTTTACCGCAATGAATACAGTTATTTCCTCCGTTATGTCTTAGGTTTGCAGGAAGAATTGCGCCTGCGTCCAGACGCTCGCAGTCACGGAAATTTTTTGCACCGTATTTTTGAACGTGCCTTGAAACTGCCTGCTGAAAATCCGTTTGACCAGCGTTTGGAACAAGCTATTCAAGAAACCAGCCAAGAACGCGAATTTGAAGCCATTTATCAAGAAAGTTTGGAAGCTCAGTTTACCAAGGAAGTTCTGCTTGATGTCGCTCGGACCACTGGCCACATCCTACGTCATAATCCAGCCATTGAAACCATCCAAGAGGAGGCAACATTTGGTGGTAAGGACCAGGCCTTTATTCAATTGGATAATGGTCGCAGTGTCCATGTGCGAGGTAAGGTTGACCGAATCGATCGTTTGAAAGCTGATGGAGCACTGGGAGTGGTAGACTACAAGTCTAGTTTAACTCAGTTCCAGTTTCCTCATTTCTTTAATGGGCTCAATTCCCAACTGCCGACTTATCTTGCTGCCCTTAAGGGAGAAGGAGAGCAAAACTTTTTCGGTGCTATGTACCTAGAAATGGCTGAACCTGTCCAATCTCTGTTGAACGTTAAGAGTTTGGCTGGAGCAGTAGCAGAAGCCAGCAAGTCAATGAAATACCAGGGACTCTTTTTAGAAAAAGAAAGCAGTCATTTGGGCGAATTATATAACAAAAACAAGGCCAATCAGCTGACAGACGAGGAATTCCAGCTCTTACTAGACTATAATGCCCATCTTTACAAGAAAGCAGCTGAGACGATTTTAGAAGGCCAGTTCGCCATCAATCCATACACAGAGAATGGCAGAAGTATTGCCCCATACGTCCAACAATATCAAGCCATTACAGGATTTGAAGCAAACTACCATTTGGGACAAGCCCGTTTTCTTGAGAAATTAGAGTTGTCTGACGGCAAACGTCTGGTCGGAGAAAAACTTAAGCAAGCTTGGTTTGAGAAAATGAGAGAGGAGTTGAATCGATGAAGCCCATTTCCTTTTTAACTGAGGAAGAAATTCAAAAACTGCAAAAAGCAGAAGCAAGTTCGAGCAAGGAACAGAAGAAAACAGCCGAGCAAATCCAAGCCATTTACACAGCAGGGCAAAATATTCTTGTTTCAGCGTCTGCTGGTTCAGGGAAGACCTTTGTCATGGCAGAGCGTATTCTGGATCAATTGGCGCGTGGTGTGGAAATCAGCCAACTCTTTATCTCGACTTTTACAGTCAAGGCTGCTACAGAGCTTAAGGAACGTTTGGAGAAAAAAATCGGCCAACAAATCCAAGAAAGTAGCGATGTTGACCTTAAACAACACTTGGGTCGCCAGTTGGCAGACCTACCAAACGCTGCCATCGGAACCATGGACTCTTTCACACAAAAATTCCTTGGCAAGCATGGTTATCTGATTGATATCGCACCGAACTTCCGTATTCTACAAAATGAAAGTGAACAGTTACTCTTAAAGAACGAAGTTTTTCATCAGGTTTTTGAAGAGCATTACCAAGGTGAGAATAAAGAGAAATTTAGCCGTTTGGTGAAGAACTTTGCTGGGCGTGGCAAGGATGAACGTGGTCTGCGCCAGCAAGTCTACAAAATCTATGATTTCCTCCAATCCACCAGCAGTCCCCAAAAATGGTTGAACGAGTCTTTTCTCAAAGGGTTTGAAGAAGCTGACTTTGCAAATGAAAAAGACAAACTAACTGAGCAAATCAAGCAAGCGCTTTGGGACTTGGAAAGTTTCTTCCGTTATCATCTGGATAATGATGCCAAGGAGTTTCCCAAAGCTGCCTATTTAGAAGCTGTTCAACAGGTTCTGGATCAAATTAGCTCCTTAAATCAAGAGTCCGATAGCCAGGCTTATCAAGCTGTGCTTGCGCGTATTGTCGCCATCTCTAAGGAGAAAAATGGTCGGGCTCTAACTAACTCCAGTCGTAAGGCCGATTTAAAACCACTGGCTGATACCTATAACGATGAGAGAAAGGTCCAGTTTGCTAAACTAGGACAACTAGCGGACCAGATAACCATTCTCTACTACCAAGAACGTTATCATGAAGATACTTGGGAGCTAGCTAAAACTTTCCAAACCTTTATGAGTGATTTTGTGGAGGCTTATCGTGAACGTAAACGCCAAGAAAATGCCTTTGAATTCGCTGATATCAGTCATTACACCATTGAGATTTTAGAGAATTTCCCACAAGTCCGCGAGGCTTATCAGGAACGATTCCACGAAGTCATGGTAGATGAGTATCAGGATACCAACCACATTCAAGAACGGATGCTGGAATTGCTGTCGAATGGTCACAATCGCTTTATGGTGGGAGATATCAAGCAGTCCATCTACCGGTTCCGTCAGGCAGACCCGCAGATTTTCAATGAAAAATTCCAACGCTATGCGCAAAATCCTAAAGAGGGTAAATTGATACTCCTCAAGGAAAATTTCCGTAGTAGTTCAGAAGTGCTGTCAGCAACCAATGATGTTTTTGCACGCCTTATGGACCAAGAGGTCGGCGAAATCAACTATGACAGTATGCACCAGCTTGTTTTTGCCAATACCAAACTGACTCCCAATCCAGACAACAAGGCAGAATTTCTCCTCTACGACAAGAACGATAGTGGGCAAGAGGAAGAAGAAAGTGATGCAGACACGAAACTCACAGGAGAAATACGCCTAGTTATCAAGGAAATCTTGAAGCTCCATCAGGGAAATGGTGTTACCTTTAAAGAAATAGCCCTTTTGACCTCCAGTCGCAGTCGAAACGACCAGATTCTCCTCGCCCTGTCTGAGTACGGAATTCCAGTTAAAACCGATGGTGAGCAAAACAATTATCTCCAATCCCTAGAAGTACAAGTCATGCTGGACACCCTGCGCGTCATTCACAATCCCCTGCAAGACTATGCCTTGGTAGCACTTATGAAGTCTCCTATGTTTAGCTTTGATGAGGACGAGTTGGCACGCTTGTCCCTTCAGAAAGCAGAAGATAAAGTCCAAGAGAATCTTTTTGAGAAACTTATCAATGCTCAAAAACAAGCAGCTAGGCAGAAAGAGTTAATTCATACAGCTCTAGCGGAAAAATTAAGTCAGTTCATGGATATCTTGGATTCTTGGCGCTTATATGCCAAAACCCACACTCTCTATGACTTGATTTGGAAGATTTACAACGACCGTTTTTATTATGACTATGTTGGGGCTTTGCCGAACGGACCTGCTAGACAGGCTAATCTCTATGCCCTAGCTCTGCGAGCTGACCAGTTTGAAAAGAGCAATTTCAAGGGCTTATCACGTTTTATCCGTATGATTGACCAAGTTTTAGAGGCTCAGCATGACCTCGCAAGCGTAGCCGTCGCACCGCCTAAAGATGCCGTGGAACTTATGACCATTCACAAGAGCAAAGGATTGGAATTTCCTTACGTCTTTATCCTCAACATGGATCAGGACTTCAACAAGCAAGACTCGATGTCAGACGTCATTATCAGCCGTCAAAATGGGCTTGGTGTCAAATACATTGCCAAGGTGGAAACAGGAGCAGTGGAAGCACACTATCCTAAAACCATCAAACTCTCCATTCCTAGCCTGACCTATACACAGAATGAGAAAGAACTGCAACTGGCTAGCTATTCAGAGCAGATGCGTCTGCTGTATGTTGCCATGACGAGAGCTGAGAAAAAGCTCTATCTTGTCGGTAAGGGCTCTCGTGAAAAGCTAGAAGCCAAGGTATACCCGGCAGCAAATAGCGGAAAATTAGATAGCAATACCAGACTGCAAGCAAGAAATTTCCAAGATTGGATCTGGGCTATCAGCAAAGTATTTGCCAAGGACAATCTCAACTTTAGCTATCGTTTTGTTGGTGAAGACCAGTTGACTAGGGAAGCTATTGGTCAGTTGGAAAACAAGAGTCCTCTACAAGATAGTTCTCAAGCAGACAACCGCCAGTCAGAAACCATCAAAGAAGCTTTGGAAATGCTGAAAGAGGTGGAAGTTTATAATACTCTTCACCGCGCAGCCATTGAACTACCAAGTGTTCAAACCCCAAGCCAAATCAAGAAATTCTACGAACCGGTTATGGATATGGAAGGGGTAGAAATTACGAACCAAACTCAATCACCGGAGAAGCAAATCAGCTTTGATTTACCAGATTTTTCAACTAAAGAAAAGATAACTGGAGCTGAGATTGGTAGTGCAACCCACGAACTCATGCAAAGAATTGACCTCATTCATCAACCAACACTTGCTAGCCTGACAGAAACTCTCAAACAAGTTCAGACTAGTCCAGCTGTAAGAGACAAGATCAATCTTTCTAAAATTCTCGCCTTCTTTGAAACACCACTTGGTCAGGAAATTCTCGCTAATACCAGCCATCTCTACCGCGAGCAACCTTTCTCCATGCTCAAAAAAGATCAAAAGAGTCAGGAAGACTTTGTTGTTCGTGGGATCTTGGATGGCTATCTGCTTTATGGGGATCGCATCGTTCTTTTTGACTACAAGACTGACCGATACGATGAACCAAGTCAACTCATAGACCGCTATCGTGGTCAGTTAGCCCTATACGGAGAGGCTTTATCTCGAGCTTATTTGATTGAAAATATTGAGAAATACTTGATTTTACTCGGTAAAGATGAGGTTCAAGTTGTAAAAGTATAATTTATACTCTTCGAAAATCTCTTCAAACCACGTCAGCCTCACCTTGCCGTACTCAAGTACAGCCTACGGCTAGCTTCCTAGTTTGCTCTTTGATTTTCATTGAGTATTAGAAAGGAGACCTCATGACACTTCCAGTTAGAAAATCCCTGCATGATGCGGTTTTACAGGCTTCAAAAGCCGATACTTGGGATCAAGCTACCAAGGAATGGAATGAAGTTTCCTTGATTTTTAATGGCATTGGTCGTAGTAACTGTGTCTGCGGGAACGCCATAAAATACTCCTACGAACTCTTTAACGGAGTTACAGGCCAACGTCTCTTTCCTATCGGAAGCGACTGTGTTCGCCATTTTCATCGTATTAGCCTCGATCAGCAACTAGAAGAGGAAGAAAAACTACTCAGAAAAGTTGAAAACCTAACCAGAAAGGCCCAGAAAAAGGAAAAAATCAATATCAATAAAAGCGATTTTGACGAACGACTTCTAAAATGGTTTTGGGAGAAAGGTGTTTTCAAAGCCAATCGTGGCAATCAATTCGCACCTGAGAGAGACTATCATCTCTTCCTAGAGGTCTTTCAAGGCGGAAGTTGGACCAAGGCAGAGCCAAAGAAGAAGGCTCGTATGGAAGAAGTGCTGGAAAAGTGTATCAAACCCTTTTTACTTGGTAAGACCGATGACCAACTCTATCTTGTCAAACTAGGCAAGGAGAAAATCGACTACGAGCAGCATTTACGAATTCAAGCAGAGAAAGAACGCAAGAAGAGAGATAAAATCGCCAAGCAATACGCTGATAACCTCATTCTTGCCATGGGACCTGCAGAACGCGCTTATCAAGATTACTTTGGCTTTACAGAACCCCTCACCCAAGAAGAACGAAAATGGGAGAAAATCCTCTTTGGAAAAAATAGAGAAGAACGGGCTATCAAGGCTAAACAAAACCAAAAGGAGTTGGAAAAGGATCAGCGAATTGCAAATCAAGATCCTATTGAACGAAAGCAGAAACAGACTTGGCTTCTTAATTCCTATTTTCGTGATTTGCCTGATGAAAAAGCTAGATTTGCTCGACTCTTACTAGAGTATCGAAAAAGTGGAGAAGTACCCTTTTCAAATGATTACTTATCTGGGCATCTCATCGATTTTTTCTACAAGATGAAAGCCTTTGAGTTTGAAATCTCACCAGAACAAGTCCGCGATTTTCTAAAAGAATGCCTTCAGGCAGAACATTTATCATCTGCACAAGAAAGCTGGATTAGAGGAATTCTCCTCAATTGCCTTCACCCGTTTTTAGATAGATTGCTCATATAGAAAAAAATCCTACCTTGTTTATGCACGGTAGGATTTAAGTATCTCCAAAGATGTACTGGTAAAGTTGGACGACTTTCTGAAAACACTGCGTGTCCATTCTTGTTATTTTTTGAGCATGTCGCATTCGAAAATCAAAGGTATACAGTTGAAATGGATTGACAGCACCATCTACCTTATCCGACGAGACAGGAACGAGCAAGCCTTTTTCTGCCAAACGTTGTTGGCCATGAGTGATAGGACAGACAGCCACAAAACCAGTTTGCAAGGCATATTCTCTCCTAGAAACAACCAAGGCAGGGCGCCTTTTCTGGATTTCTCGACCAACTGATGGATCAAAATCCAGCCAAATGATATCCTGCTTTTCAGGAATATACTCAGATTTCGCTATCAAGTGACCTTACCCCTTCAAAATCATTTGTCATTCTCAAATCAGTAATTCCATCAAAAGGATCTTTTAGTTTTGGAGCTAAGACAATGACTCCGTCAATCCCTTTGTAGACAACCATTTCTTGACCTTCTGTCATCCCCAAATTCTTAGGAATCGTCACAGTGAGAGAGTTTCCCACCTTCCGAGTCTTTACTGTATTCATCGCTCTACCTCCACGAATCTGTATACACTAAGTATATACCCATCAGCAAAAAAAGTCAAGTAAATCGTTGCTGACATCAAGGATGTTTCACACGATTACTATTTATCATTTGTTATGGTCAAAGCCTGTGCAAAAGTTCCTAATTTATGATAGAATAGATAGTGAGATAGAAAACGTTTTTACTACATTTTTTTAGTCGGAAAGGGAAATTTATGGCTACAATTCAATGGTTTCCGGGCCACATGTCTAAGGCTCGACGACAAGTTCAGGAGAATTTAAAATTTGTTGATTTTGTGACGATTTTGGTAGATGCTCGCTTACCTCTATCTAGTCAAAATCCTATGTTAAACAAGATTGTGGGTGATAAACCAAAACTCTTGATTTTGAACAAGGCAGATCTGGCTGATCCCGCAATGACCAAAGAATGGCGTCAGTATTTTGAATCACAGGGAATCCAAACTCTGGCTATCAACTCCAAAGAGCAAGTAACTGTAAAAGTTGTGACGGATGCAGCTAAAAAGCTCATGGCTGATAAGATTGCACGCCAGAAAGAACGCGGCATCAAAATTGAAACCTTGCGGACCATGATTATTGGAATTCCAAATGCCGGCAAGTCAACTCTTATGAACCGTTTGGCTGGGAAAAAGATTGCGGTTGTCGGCAATAAACCAGGTGTTACCAAGGGGCAACAATGGCTTAAAACCAATAAATCCCTGGAAATCTTGGATACACCAGGGATTCTTTGGCCTAAGTTCGAAGATGAAACCGTCGCTTTGAAACTAGCCCTAACAGGGGCCATTAAAGACCAGTTGCTTCCTATGGATGAGGTGACCATTTTTGGTCTCAATTATTTCAAAAAACATTATCCAGAAAAGCTAGCTGAACGCTTCAAACAAATGAAGATAGAAGAAGAAGCACCTGTTATCATCATGGATATGACACGTGCCCTCGGTTTCCGAGATGATTACGACCGTTTTTATAGTCTCTTCGTCAAGGAAGTCCGTGATGGAAAACTCGGTAACTATACCTTAGATACATTGGACGACATTGATGACAACGATTAAAGAAATCAGAGAAGTTCTGGCTACTGTCAAAGACTCAGACAATCCTCTTTTTCTGGAATTCGAAAAAGATCCTCGTTCTGGGGTTCAAAAGGAAATCAACAAGCGTAAAAAAGCCATTCAAGCTGAAATGGATGAAGACCTTCGCCTGGAATCCATGCTTTCCTACGAAAAAGAGCTTTACAAGCAAGGATTGACCCTAATTGCAGGTGTTGATGAGGTTGGCCGTGGTCCTCTTGCTGGACCTGTAGTCGCTGCAGCCGTTATCTTGCCAAAAAATTGTAAGATTAGAGGCCTAAACGATAGCAAAAAAATCCCTAAAAAGAAACATCTGGAAATTTATCAAGCCGTTCAAGACCAATCTTTATCAATCGGGATTGGTATCATGGATAATCAGGTCATCGACCAAGTCAATATCTATGAAGCGACCAAACTAGCCATGAAGGAAGCAATCTCCCAGCTCAGTCCGCAACCTGAGCACCTCTTGATAGATGCCATGAAACTGGAGTTACCAATTTCACAAAACTCCATTATCAAAGGAGATGCCAACTCCCTCTCCATCGCAGCTGCATCTATAGTAGCCAAGGTGACACGGGATGAATTGATGAAGGAATATGATCAGCAATATCCTGGATATGATTTTACAGCTAATGCAGGCTATGGAACAGCTAAACACCTAGAAGGACTGGAAAAATTAGGTGTCACCCCAATTCACCGAACCAGTTTTGAACCAGTCAAAACACTGGTTTCAACTAAGAAAGAAAAGTAAGAGGAAATGATTATGGAGGAACAGTCAGAAACACTCAGTTCCAAGAAAGAATTTGCCTTTGTCTCAAGCACCATATTATCCCAAGTTGGACGAGGAATCATTGTTGGTCTCGTCGTCGGGCTCATCGTCGGATCCTTTCGTTTCTTAATCGAAAAGGGCTTCCATCTGATACAAGGACTCTATCAAGAACCAGCGCACCTAGTGCGCAATCTTTTTATCATTGGTCTATTTTATTTAATAGTTTGCTGGCTTAGTGCGAAACTAACTCGGTCAGAAAAAGATATCAAGGGTTCAGGAATTCCTCAAGTCGAAGCCGAACTAAAGGGACTCATGACTCTTAACTGGTGGAGTGTTCTCTGGAAGAAATATGTATTAGGAATTCTTGCTATTGCCAGTGGCCTTATGCTAGGTCGGGAAGGGCCAAGTATTCAACTTGGAGCAGTTGGTGGTAAAGGTATTGCCAAGTGGCTCAAATCTAGCCCAGTAGAGGAACGTTCCCTGATTGCCAGTGGAGCTGCTGCAGGATTAGCAGCTGCCTTTAATGCACCAATTGCAGGTCTCCTCTTTGTTGTAGAAGAAGTCTATCACCATTTTTCCCGCTTTTTCTGGGTCTCAACTCTAGCAGCTAGCATCGTAGCAAACTTTGTTTCTCTGCTCATATTTGGCCTAACACCTGTACTGGATATGCCAGACAACATTCCTCTCATGACCCTAGACCAGTATTGGATATACCTCCTTATGGGAGTTTTTCTCGGGCTTTCTGGTTTTCTCTATGAGAAGGCTGTACTCAATGTTGGTCGAATTTATGACTGGATTGGTCAAAAAATCCATTTGGATAAAGCTTATTATCCAATCCTAGCCTTTATCCTTATCATACCAGTCGGGATTTTCTTGCCACAAATCCTTGGTGGTGGAAATCAGGTCGTTCTTTCTTTGACTGAGCAAGATTTTAGTTTTCAGGTTCTATTAGCATACTTTTTGATCCGCTTTATTTGGAGCATGATTAGTTATGGAAGTGGCCTCCCAGGAGGAATTTTCCTACCCATTTTGGCGCTTGGTTCCTTACTTGGTGCCCTAGTTGGTGTCATTTGTGTCAATCTTGGACTTGTCAGTCAGGAGCAATTCCCTATATTTGTCATTCTGGGAATGAGTGGCTACTTTGGAGCAATATCTAAAGCTCCCTTAACCGCTATGATACTTGTTACTGAGATGGTAGGGGACATTCGAAACCTCATGCCACTGGGCTTAGTGACCTTAGTCGCCTACATCGTCATGGATCTGCTCAAGGGAGCACCAGTCTATGAGGCCATGCTAGAAAAAATGCTACCAGAAGAAGCAACAGACGAAGGAGAAGTAACACTAATTGAAATTCCTGTTTCAGATAAAATAGCAGGAAAACAGGTTCACGAGCTCAACTTGCCACATAACGTACTCATAACTACCCAAGTCCATAATGGCAACAGCCAAACAGTTCACGGCTCAACTAGAATGTATCTGGGTGATATGATTCACCTAGTGATTCCCAAAAGTGAAATTGGAAAAGTCAAAGATTTATTGTTGTAGATGATATTTACATAATATAAATTATGTAAATCAAGGTTATAATTTAATACTTTTAAAAACCGTTTTCAGCAATGAGATCGGTTTTTACTTCTTATATAATTAAAATTAATTTAAAATATTGTATAATAAGAAAAAGGAGGAAAGCTTAAATGAGTAATTCTGGCATCAAAAAAAGTCATAAAAGGTTACTAATCGTTTTGTCAATCGCAATTATCACAACAGGAGGTGTTTTTGTGTTTAG
>NZ_JANCPQ010000011.1:0-17366 GCF_024295825.1 Streptococcus sp. CF10-1
CAGATATGCAAGAGTATGCTTCTAAGACCTATGTAAACAATATTAAGGGAGGATTTGAGGGGAAAGCTGCAGATGCTGCCGAAACTTACTTGACCCAGACCATGCAAACCCCTACTTTACAGAGTCCGATTAAAAGCTAGGAGAAAACTGGTCATGGATAAAAAGGAACTTCAGAAACTAGAGGATGAGCATAATCGTAAATTACGAGACTTAGAGCGTTTGGAGATGGATTTGGATGATGATTTCCACAAGTTTAGTAGGGAGACGGATCATCTCCTAGAGGCGCTTTCCTATGCATGCAGAGACAGTAGTTTTGCAGAAATTCAACCTTATATCTTTGAGATAGAGAACAATTTAGACAGCTATCATCAACTTTACAAGAATCGTATAGAGAATGTACTGGAAGCTCGCTATCAAGAGAATAAAAACTTTCATAGAAAGTTAGAAGAAAAGAACGTTTAACAAATATACCTTATAAAAGAAGGATGATGTGAGTTTGTTATAGTTTGTTATTATAGATGATAAATTGTAAGAATAAGCGCAACATTTACTCTAACTCATCCACTAGAGCTTCATAAGCAGTTCTGTAAGCTAAACATTTTCGTGGTCGGTGATTGATATCATATAAGGCCTTGTTCAAAGCCTCAGGAGGATTTTAAACCGTTCTCAATTTCCTTTTTCAACTTTGGTGTTAAACAAGACTTCCGACTTTTTTGCTTGGCCCAGTGGTCCTACTGTTCCTGTGCTAAGACTGCAGAATAAGCATTTTGGCATCTTCTTAACTCTCTTGAAATGGTAGACTTATGGACGTCAAGTTTACTTGCAATTTGGCAAGGCTTTAAACCTAATTCCAAGGTAGGTTTCTATCTTTATTCGGTTGGTTATGGTAAGATGGGAGTAGCTCATAGTTTTTCCTCGGGTTCTGTTTGTGTGGTTACTTACAGTTTACCCCCATGAAATGCTATGAGTCTTTTTGTTGCACTATATTTTACAATTTATCAAATAAAAATAATAAAACAGTTTAAAGTTTATTGTTCTTTTTGAGATCATCGTAAGGGATGGAGTAAATTATAGAACTGCAGAGCTTTTCTAGTTTTCATATCCTTAAAAAAGTGATAAAATGGTAGGAAGAATTGGAGAGTATAGATGCCGAAAGAAGTGAATTTGACGGGCGATCAGGTAGTCGCTTTAACGAAAGAATATTTAACAAAGGAAGACGTTGCTTTTGTACAAAAAGCATTAATATACGCTGTGGATTGCCATAGTGGGCAGTTTCGGAAATCAGGAGAGCCCTATATTATCCATCCCATTCAGGTAGCAGGCATTCTGGCTAAGCTCAAGCTGGATGCCGTAACCGTTGCCTGTGGTTTTTTGCATGACGTTGTTGAGGACACAGATGCGACACTGGATGATCTGGAGAGAGAGTTCGGTCATGATGTTCGGATTATCGTTGATGGGGTGACCAAGCTTGGTAAGGTTGAGTACAAATCACTCGAGGAACAATTGGCGGAAAACCATCGCAAGATGCTTATGGCCATGTCTGAGGATATCCGTGTTATCTTGGTTAAATTATCGGACCGTTTGCACAATATGCGGACTCTCAAACACCTTCGAAAGGATAAGCAAGAACGGATCTCCAGAGAAACCATGGAAATTTACGCACCACTTGCTCATCGTCTAGGGATTTCCAGTGTCAAGTGGGAGTTGGAAGATCTATCTTTCCGTTATCTCAATCCAACTGAGTTTTACAAGATCACCCACATGATGAAGGAAAAACGCAGGGAACGTGAGGCTTTGGTCGATGAAGTCGTAACCAAGTTGGAGGAGTACGCTACCGAACGCAATCTCAAAGGGAAAATCTATGGTCGTCCTAAGCATATCTATTCGATCTACCGCAAGATGCAGGATAAGAAGAAACGCTTTGAGGAAATTTATGACCTGATTGCCATTCGCTGTATCTTAGATACCCAGAGTGATGTTTATGCCATGCTGGGTTATGTGCATGAACTTTGGAAACCTATGCCAGGCCGCTTCAAAGACTATATCGCCAATCGTAAGGCCAACGGTTACCAGTCTATCCATACGACCGTTTATGGACCAAAAGGGCCGATTGAATTTCAGATTCGGACTAAGGAGATGCACGAAGTGGCTGAGTACGGGGTTGCGGCTCACTGGGCTTATAAGAAAGGCATTAAAGGGCAGGTCAACAGCAAGGAATCTGCTATTGGGATGAACTGGATCAAGGAGATGATGGAGCTCCAAGATCAGGCTGATGATGCCAAGGAATTTGTGGACTCTGTTAAAGAAAACTATCTGGCGGAGGAGATTTACGTCTTTACTCCAGATGGTGCGGTTCGCTCCCTTCCAAAAGATTCAGGACCGATTGACTTTGCCTATGAAATCCATACCAAAGTCGGTGAAAAAGCGACTGGTGCTAAGGTCAATGGCCGTATGGTTCCACTGACAACCAAGCTCAAGACAGGGGATCAGGTTGAAATTATCACCAATCCCAACTCCTTTGGTCCGAGTCGTGACTGGCTCAACATGGTCAAGACCAGCAAGGCGCGCAACAAGATTCGTCAGTTCTTTAAAAATCAAGACAAGGAATTATCCGTTAACAAGGGCCGTGAAATGTTGATGGCCCAGTTCCAAGAAAACGGCTATGTGGCTAATAAGTTTATGGACAAGCGTCATATGGACGAGGTTCTTCAAAAGACCAGCTACAAGACAGAGGAGGCTCTCTACGCAGCCATTGGTTTTGGAGAAATTGGCGCTATTACCGTCTTTAACCGTTTGACCGAAAAGGAACGCCGTGAGGAAGAGCGTGCCAAGGCCAAGGCGGAAGCAGAAGAGCTTGTCAAAGGTGGTGAAGTTAAGGTTGAAAATAAAGAAACCCTCAAGGTCAAGCATGAGGGTGGTGTGGTGATTGAAGGTGCCTCAGGACTCCTCGTTCGGATTGCCAAGTGTTGCAATCCAGTGCCAGGTGACGACATTGTCGGCTATATTACTAAGGGACGCGGTGTAGCTATTCACCGTGTGGACTGTATGAACCTGCGCGCCCAAGAAAACTATGAGCAACGTCTCCTTGATGTGGAATGGGAAGATCAATTCTCAAGCAAGGAATACACTGCTCACATCGATATCTACGGCCTCAACCGTACAGGGCTTTTGAACGATGTTTTACAAGTTCTCTCCAACACAACTAAGAATATCTCAACCGTTAATGCTCAACCAACCAAGGATATGAAATTTGCTAATATCCATGTCTCCTTTGGTATTTCCAACCTCTCTACACTGACCACAGTCGTGGACAAGATTAAGAGTGTGCCAGAGGTCTACTCTGTCAAACGGACCAACGGCTAATTCTCCCTTCAGTTACTAGAAAGGCTATTATGAAAATCATTATCCAACGGGTTAAAAAAGCTCAAGTCAGTATCGAAGGTCAGGTTCATGGAAAAATTAATCAGGGACTCTTATTACTGGTCGGTGTTGGTCCAGAGGACCAAGAGGAAGATTTGGACTATGCTGTGAGAAAGCTTGTCAATATGCGAATTTTTTCAGACGCAGAAGGCAAGATGAATCTGTCTATCAAGGATATTGAGGGGGAAATCCTTTCTATTTCTCAGTTTACTCTCTTTGCGGATACCAAGAAAGGCAATCGTCCCGCCTTTACAGGAGCAGCCAAGCCGGATATGGCAGCTGCCTTCTATGAGGCTTTCAACCAAAAGCTAGCTCAGGAAGTGCCCGTTCAGACAGGCATCTTTGGAGCGGATATGCAGGTGGAGCTGGTAAATGATGGGCCAGTTACCATCATTCTTGATACTAAAAATAGATAAGAAAACCAAGCCCAGCTGGCTTGGTTTTTGTTTATAGACACTCCCAGAAAGAGGTATGTTTGTTGTAAAAGTCTGGATAGTTTTCTCTTAGGTGGCTAGCCGTTATATAATATAAAGTAGAATGACAGGAAGTAAAGACTGGAGTAAGAGAGTAGAAATATTGAGGGCCAGTGATGGCTAAAAAGACAAATAATAGAAAATCGCTGATGAGCACTCCTAAATAGTAGAAGCGAATCTTTTTATTGATTTGAGGATAAATCTCAGAGAACTGTTTTTTGAGTCGATTGACCAAGCGAAATAGCAGTAGTCCCTGAACAAGGATGAAAATGAAGCAAAAAATCAGGCCTCTCTCCAAAGAAAGTTCGTATCGGGGTCTGAAAGTTACCAACAGTAGCAAATCGCTGACTACAATGGCTGCAAAATGGATTCTAAAGAGCTTTTTCATAGGAAGACCTCCCTCTTTTATCTAGCTTCATTCTACATCAAACGAATGGAACTTACAACTAAAATAATAAAAAATCCCTGAAAGGAATTTCTTTCAAGGATAAGGGCTTAGTTGATTTTTTCGACATAGAGTTGTTTGGCGATATCCATACTAACTTGGAGGTCTTCACCTTTGTTGACCAGTGTAAAGGTATTGGAAAAATTATCAAACTGCTTGACCTGGACTTGGTCACCGATATGAATCTCATGCTTTTCTAAGTATTTGAGCAGATCAAAGCTATCGTGAACCCGAGTCAAGAGATAGGTTCCAGCTTCTTTGGTATCTGCTAAAGGTAGGTTGTTGATTTCAACCAAGAGCTCTCCCTTGGCTGGGATGGTCCCTCCGTGGGGGCAGGTTTTAGGGAAACCAAGCAGTTTATCCAGTCTCTCTACGAAGAGGTCGGATACAGTGTGCTCTAGGACTTCAGCTTCTTCGTGGATCTGATCGCTAGTATAGTCGAGATGGTGAACTAGAAAGACTTCAATCAACCGGTGTTTGCGATAGAGTTCTGAGACCAGTTTGAGGCCAATATCTGTCAATAGGTAGCCATTCTCCTTGTCCTTGAGGATGAGATTTTCATTTTTCATGCGTTTGATCATCTCTGTTACGGCAGGTGGAGAGACTTGCATACGGGTAGCAATTTCTTTATTGGTGATTTTTTGCATTTCCGTACCGATTTCATAAATACATTTTAGATAATCTTCTTTATTTGGCGTCATTCGTTTCCTCTTGTCTTTTCTCTCCATCTAGTATATCAAAAAAAGCTAGATTTCTCTAGCCTTCTGCCATAATGGCTTTGATTTTAGTCCAACTCTTTAACAGCGGTAATAGCAGCTTCAAAGTCTGGTTCCGTGTTGATGTTGTCAACGTATTCTACATAACGGATGACATTATCAGTGTCGAGAACAAAGACAGCACGTGCAAGGAGATGCCATTCGTTGATCAATAGGGCATAATCGCGCCCGAAAGAATGGTCAAAGTAGTCTGAAAGCATGATGGCATTGTCAAGACCTTCAGCCCCACACCAGCGTCCTTGAGCAAATGGTAGGTCCATAGAAACGGTAAGAACGACGGTATTGTCGAGGTTAGCTAGTTCTTGGTTGAATCGACGTGTTTGCGTTGAGCAGATACCAGTATCGATAGAAGGGACAACACTCAAGACTTTTTTCTTTCCATCAAAGTCAGCTAGCGTTTTTTTAGAGAGATCGGTTGCCGTAAGAGAAAAGTCAAGTGCCTTGTCTCCGACTTGCAGTTGTTTACCTGTAAAGGTTACAGGATTTCCGAGAAAAGTGGTCATGAAACTACTCCATTCTTTTTTCTTTTATTTTACCGAGAATTGTCAGATTTTTCCAATGATTTGACCGGAAATTGAAAAACGCCCATTCACGTGAGAACGACGTTTTTTAGTGGATTACTTAGACAAACCTTCAGCGATCTTGTCAAGGTTGTATTTCATCATGCTGTAGTAGCTGTCGCCTTCTTTGCCTTCTTCAGCGATTGAGTCAGTAAAGATTTGTGCGTAGATTGGGATGTTTGTGTCTTGTGAAACGGTCTTCATTGGACGGTCATCGACACTTGATTCAACAAAGAGTGATGGAACTTTTGTCTGGCGAAGTTTTTCAACCAAGGTCTTGATTTGTTCCGGAGTCCCTTCTTCTTCCGTGTTGATTTCCCAGATGTAGGCACTTGGAACTCCGTAGGCTTTAGAGAAGTATTTGAAGCATCCTTCGCTGGTTACGATGAGTTTCTTCTCAGCAGGGATATTGTTAAATTTCTCTTTGGCTTCTTTGTCTAGTTTGTATAGTTTTTCAGTATAGTCTTTGAGATTTTTTTCGTAGAATTCCTTGTTGCTAGGATCTTTTGCAATCAGCTGTTTAGCGATATTTTTGGCATAAATCATCCCATTTTCAAGGTTGAGCCAAGCGTGTGGGTCTTCTTTGCCCTTCTCGTTTTGGCCTTCAAGGTAGATAACATCAACGCCTTCGCTGACTGCAAAGTAGTCTTTGTTTTCAGTTTTCTTGGCATTTTCGACCAATTTGGTAAACCAAGCATTGCCACCTGTTTCAAGGTTGATACCGTTATAGAAAATCAAGTCAGCTTGAGAAGTTTTCTTAACGTCTTCAGGAAGTGGTTCGTATTCGTGTGGGTCTTGACCAACAGGAACGATACTGTGAAGATCAATCTTGTCACCAGCGATATTTTTGGTAATATCAGCGATGATTGAGTTTGTAGCAACAACTTTTAGTTTTTGACCAGAAGTAGCATCTTTTTTTCCGCTAGCACATGCTACCAGTGCAATGACGGAAAGAAAGAGTACAAGCAATGTACCTAATTTTTTCATTAGATTCCTCCAGAAAGGGTCTCCCCTTATTTATTGATTTTTTTATTTTTCAGTTTCAAATATCGTTGTTTTGGAGCGATAAAGAAGCTAATGAGAAAGAAACTAGCAGATGTGAGCACGATGCTGGATCCTGCTGCGAGATTGAAGCTATAGCCGATAAAGAGTCCCAAAACAGAAGCAGTTGCCCCTAGGGTTGATGAAAGAAAAATCATGCTCTTTAGGCTATTCGCATAAAGGTAAGCCGTCGCAGCTGGGGTAATCAACATGGCCACGATAAGAATAGTTCCAACACTTTGCATGGCAGTAACTGACACAAGGGTCAAGAGCACCATGAGCAGATAGTGGTAGAAATTGACGGGCATTCCCATGGCTTTAGCCAGGAGTTCGTCAAAGGATGTAATCAATAGTTGTTTAAAGAAAATCCCGATAATCAAGAGAATCAATGCACCCACACCAATGGTGATCCACATGTCCGTATCTTGGACAGCGAGGATATTCCCAAAAAGGATATGGAAGAGGTCTGTCGAACTCTTGGCAACACTAATCAAGATGACACCTAAGGCTAAGAAAGATGAAAAGGTAATACCAATGGCAGTGTCACTCTTGATGATAGAGTTACCCTTGATGTAGGTAATGATGATGGAAGCCATCAAGCCAAAGATGATGGCTCCAATAAAGAAATCAATTCCCAAGATAAAGGAAAGGGCTACGCCGGGCAAAACTGCGTGAGAGATGGCATCTCCCATGAGAGACATCCCACGTAGGATGATAAAACATCCTACAGCACCAGCAACCACCCCGATGACAATAGCTGTTATCAAGGCATTTTGTAGGAAATGGAAATGTTGCAATCCATCGATAAATTCTGCTATCATAGGCCACCTCCATTGAAAAAGAGTTTGCTACCGTAGGCCTTCTTAAGATTGGCTTCGGTAAAGGTTTCTTTAGTCGGACCAAGGTCTATTAGTTCTCGATTGAGAAGCAAAACTTGGTCGAAATAATGGGGGACTTTGCTGAGGTCATGATGGACGATGAGAACTGTTTTACCAGCTTTTTTAAGGTCTCTCAGCGTGTTCATGATAATCTCTTCACTAACCGAATCAATCCCAACAAATGGCTCATCTAGAAAGATGTAGTCAGCTTCCTGCACTAAACAGCGAGCAATCAACACACGTTGAAATTGTCCTCCTGAGAGCTGGCTGATTTGGCGATCAGCATAGTCTGAGAGCCCAACGATTTCAAGTGCATCTGCCACTTTTTTCCAGTGGCTGGCCTTTAAGGTGTGAAAGAGTGGGATGGATGGATAGAGTCCCAGAGAGACGCATTCCTTGACCTTGATAGGGAAATTGTAGTCGATATGGATTTTTTGCTCGACATAGGCAACTCGATGTAAAGATTTCTTGAATTCTTTGTCATCGAGAAAGGCCTGACCTTCATGTGGGATAATTCCCAACATACTTTTTAATAAAGTTGATTTTCCAGCACCGTTTGGACCAATAATTCCGGTAATAGTTGGTCCGTGGAGCACTAGTGAAATATCCTTTAGTGCCAACGTTTCTTTGTAGGAGACACTGAGGTTTTCGATACGTATCATACAGTTGTTTTCCTCCTGTCTTTTAATATACATTAAAAAAAAAATTAAGTCAAGTTAATTTTTGAAAAATTTAAAATAATAACTGAAAAATGAAGAAAAAAGAGAAACCATTTTTAATTGCATTCCCAAGTGTTTTTTGCTAAGCTAAGAATAAGTGAAAAAATGAAAGCGAGAACAAGATGACACGTTATCAAGACGATTTTTATAATGCAATCAATGGCGAATGGGAAAAAACAGCTGTCATTCCAGCTGACAAATCTCGAACAGGTGGTTTTATTGACCTTGACGAGGAAATTGAAGAGTTGATGCTGGCGACTACAGACAAGTGGTTGGCAGGTGAAGAAGTCCCAGAGGATGCTATCATCGCAAACTTTGTTAAGTACCATCGTATGGTACGTGATTTTGACAAGAGAGAAGCAGATGGAATCAAGCCTGTCCTTCCTCTACTTAAGGAATACCAAGACTTGGAGAGTTTCGCAGATTTCACCAGCAAACTGGCAGAGTTTGAACTAGCTGGTAAGCCAAACTTCCTCCCATTTGGCGTATCACCAGACTTTATGGATGCCAGAACCAATGTTCTCTGGGCAAGTGCACCAGGGACGATTTTACCAGATACGACTTACTACGCTGAAGACCATCCTCAGCGTGAGGAGCTCTTGACTCTTTGGAAGGAAAGTACTGCGAATCTTCTCAAAGCCTATGATTTTTCAGATGAGGAAATCGCGGACTTACTAGAGAAACGATTGGAATTGGACCGTCGTATTGCGGCTGTGGTGCTTTCTAACGAAGAAAGTTCAGAGTATGCCAAACTCTACCATCCATACGCTTATGAAGATTTCAAGAAATTTGCTCCTGCCCTACCTCTGGATGATTTCTTCCAAACAGTTCTTGGACAAACTCCAGACAAGGTTATCGTAGACGAGGAACGTTTCTGGCAAGCAGCAGATCAATTCTATAGTGAAGAAGCGTGGCCTCTACTCAAAGCAACCTTGATTTTGGGTGTGGTCAATCTTTCAACCAGCTATCTAACTGACGAGATTCGTGTTTTGTCAGGTGCCTACGGACGTGCCCTTTCAGGTGTGCCAGAAGCACAGGACAAGGTCAAGGCAGCTTATCACTTGGCCCAAGGTCCTTTCAAGCAGGCTCTTGGTCTTTGGTATGCGCATGAAAAATTCTCCCCAGAAGCAAAGGCAGACGTAGAGAAAAAAGTAGCGACTATGATTGACGTTTATAAGGAACGTTTGGCTAAGAACGACTGGCTCACTCCTGAAACGCGTGATAAGGCCATTGTCAAACTTAATGTCATCAAGCCTTATATTGGTTATCCAGAGGAATTGCCAGAACGCTACAAGGACAAAGTAGTGGACGAAACTGCCAGTCTCTTTGAGAATGCCCTAGCCTTTGCGCGTGTGGAAATCAAGCACAGCTGGAGCAAGTGGAACCAACCGGTTGACTACAAGGAGTGGGGCATGCCTGCTCATATGGTCAATGCCTACTATAATCCTCAGAAGAACTTGATTGTTTTCCCAGCTGCTATTTTACAGGCTCCATTCTATGATTTGCATCAGTCGTCTTCTGCCAACTACGGTGGTATTGGTGCTGTTATTGCCCACGAGATTTCTCATGCCTTCGACACAAATGGCGCTTCCTTTGATGAAAATGGTAGCCTCAAGGATTGGTGGACAGAGAGTGACTATGCTGCCTTTAAAGAAAAAACGCAGAAAGTTATCGACCAGTTTGATGGGCAAGAATCTTACGGTGCAAGAATCAACGGGAAACTAACCGTGTCTGAAAACGTTGCTGACTTGGGAGGAATTGCTGCAGCCCTTGAAGCAGCCAAGAGAGAACCAGACTTCTCTGCTGAAGAATTCTTCCACAACTTTGCTCGTATCTGGCGTATGAAAGGCCGTCCTGAATTGATGAAACTTATGGCCAGTGTCGATGTGCACGCGCCTGCCAAACTCCGTGTCAATGTGCAAGTACCAAACTTCGATGACTTCTTTACAACATACGATGTCAAAGAAGGCGACGGCATGTGGCGTTCACCAGAGGACCGTGTGATTATTTGGTAAAACAAAAACCAAGGATAGCATCCTTGGTTTTTTGCTTGCTAGAAAAAGGGATTAAAGGTCTTTTCGTGAGCGATAGTCGTAGCTGGACCATGCCCAGGATAGACATCGTAGTTAGGAAGAGTAAAGAGTTGCGTCTGAATGCTATGGAGGAGTTGTTCCGTGCTACCTGTAGGAAGGTCTGTCCGTCCGATGGTTTCTCGGAATAGAGCATCTCCTGTCAAGACTAGATGGGCATCAGGAAAGACCAGGGAAACACCGCCAATAGAGTGCCCTGGAGTTGGTAGAACTGTAAAACGAAATTCCTCAAGCTGGTATTCCTCATGAAAGACAAAGGTGTGTTCTGCTGGTTTTGCGACCACATCTGCCATATCATCATGACGAGGGAGACCAGAGAGATTATCGACTGGAGTATAAAGCCAGCTAGCTTCACTCTCTGCTACATAAACTGGGGGATTTCCAAAAGTCTCACGAACCAAGTCCAGACTCATAATATGGTCGTAGTGGGTGTGGGTCAGGAGAATGGCACAGACTGGTTTGTTGATTTTCTCAATAGTCTTGCGAATAGCTTCCCAATTGCTACCTGGGTCAACCACAATCAGGTGTTGATCTCCTTCCAGATAATAAGTATTTTCATAGGCAACGGGATTCACGGTTTTATGGATTTTCATACTGGCTCCAATCTCAAAGAATGTACTAAACTAAGTATAGCATAGAAGAGGGAAATAAAGTGAAAAGAAAGTCCCTCTTTTGTGTTAGAGAGACAATGATCTTATTTAAACTTGAAACCTTCGTAAATGAGTTTTGCTCTGGGATTCTTTTTCTTGATTTGCTTGGCAAGGGCCTTCATCATAGGAAGAGGTCCACACATATAGACTGTAGTCTGGTCAGGGATTTCTTCTTGATCCAAAGTCAGGTATCCTTTTTCATTGCTATCGACCAGCTGCAGGTCAAAGTTAGCATTTTGACGGGCGTAGTCACGAAGTAGGTCTAGGTAGACAGCATTTTCCTCTCCACGGAAACTATAGTAGAAACGGACGCTCTTGTCTAGGATAGGATGCTCCCGGATATAAGAGATGAAAGGTGTTATTCCAATTCCACCTGCGATCCAGATTTGCTGTTTTGGACCGTGTTTCATAGTCATATGCCCATAAGCGCGATCAACTGCAACCTTGCTACCAACTTGAAGATTGTCATAGATATTCTTGGTGTGGTCACCAGAGTTTTTTATCGTAAAATAAAGAGTTTGTCCTTGCCCTCCAGAGATGGAGAAAGGGTGTGGAGCAGTCTCAAAACCTTTTTGGAAAATTTTTAGAAAGGCAAATTGTCCATATTCGTAGGTGAAAGGATGACTGAGCTCTATTTCAATTTCAGCTGTATCGTGGTTGAGGCGTTTGATTCCTACGATTTTTCCAAGATAGGTGAAACCGACCTTTTGATAAAGGAAAATAATATAAAAACCTGCAAGCAAGCCTAAAATAGCATAGATTCCAAAGATAAGACCTAGGAAACTAAAGGAGAGGAGGCGATTTCCCATGATCATCAAAACATGAAAAAGGCCAAAGATATAGGCTAGATAAACCAATCGATGAATCCATCTCCAAGCTTCATACTGGATGTATTGTCCGAGATAGGCAACCAGAACGATGCTGATAAAGATATAGATAGCTATATTTCCAAACTGGGCGGCCAAATGCGAACCCCAGAGACCGCCCATGCTAAAGTTGTGTAGGGTTAGTAGGAGAATGGATAGAAAAGCCGTGAATTTATGAGCTAGATACATTTTTTCAAGTCCGTTAAACCAAGTTTCAAGTAAGGGTAAACGGCTAGCTAGCATAAAAGTAAGTGAGAGGGTAGTGAGAGCTAAACCAGGGATTAGAAACTGACTAGCACCTGAACTGAGCCAAGCTAGAATGGTCAGAAGCATACTAAGTCCGATAAATAAAATACCTTTTAATGATTTCATAGTAGAAGTCCTTTCATGGATTTATCTTATATTAGATGTAATAAGATTTGTTACATTTTAACAAAAAATGAATCTTTAGTCAAGGTTTGTGATTTAGTCTAACTTTTCTGACCCTTTTTTCTAAAAAAGCCAACGAATCGGGTGGTTCATTGACTTTCTTATCTTAACGATTTTTCCAAGCTTGGTAGCGGGTGTCAATCAAGAGTTGGGTTAAGCGTCCCATGGTTTCTCTTTCTTCGGGAGTGAGGGATTGGGCTTGGACAAAGAGATGGTGAATGTGTTCAATGACCTTGAAGGAAGAAAGGTCGTTGATAGAAGAGATGCCTGCATCTAGAATGATTCCAAAAAAGAGGTCAAAGTAGAGCTGCAGTTCTTCGTCAGGAACTGTTTCAACCCATTCCTTGAAAGTAGTGTCGACTTGTTGGCTGTCACTATTGGTCTCGTCTAGTTGGATAAAGTGCTTGTCTTCAACCTGCCAACTAAAAGTGTCATGCTGAGCAAGGCCACCTAGAGCGGTGCTTCGAACGACGATTTTTTTGTCCGGAATTTCCAACATCATTCCGATGATAGACCCTTGCGGGATAAACACTTTCGTTCTTTCCATCATGTTTTGATAGCCTGGTGTTTCGGTTAGTTCCTTGTGAAGCCCAGGGGCATCAAAAGTATAGACAGAGATAATGTTTTTCTGCAAGTTTGGATCAAGTTGACTGGCAGCATAGACAGCTAAATTGCCTCCTTTTGAGTGTCCTGCTAGGATAACCTTTTGGTTGGGGTGTTGAGCAAAAAAATTCTCTAAATACTGGAGGGCATGTTTTTGAGCTGGGATTTCCTTCATATAGGTCATATGGAAATCTTCTTTCCAACCAATGATACTGTCATCCGTTCCGCGAAAAACAAGCAAATAGGTATCGAGACTGATACGATAAGTCATGGCTGCGAACTGTTTTTGCAATTCAGGATCGATATCGTTGATAAAGTCTGAGAGCTTGCAATTTTTAAAGCGTTTGTGTTGAGCGAGTTGATCCAACAACTGGAGACGGTTTTTATTGGTCAACATCGTCGTTTCTCTAGGAATTTGGGGTGCTAGATCTATGAGACGCTTTGGTTCTTGGGTGGCTACATCATCGAAAGATAGGTAGGTTAATTCAGTCAAGGCAAGAACATCTAACTCATTCATGGGGAGATCATAAAAGGAATCGTATGCTACATCATTTAAGTAGTCAAAAATATTGGCCATAAAAGCTCCTTTCTCTATGTTTATCCTACCACATTTACCTAGAATTAGCTAGTGGGCTTATTCGAATGACCTAGTAGGGTTTGATTGAAATACATAGAAGATAGATTGCTCCTATTTCAAACCTCTAAACGAGCTTACTTGTATGTTTTTGCTATCAATCCCATTTTCCTTTAAAAAGTTCTTCATCTCATTTACATCATCAGGCTGTCCTGTGATAAGATAGCTAGCTTGATTGCCGTATTCATCAATAGCACGTTTTAAAAATTCTTGACTTTGAGAAAGTTCCTCGCTAGTTTTATAAGTAAAATTCGATGTTTTTTGAGCCAGTTCTTTCATCTCATTATCGAAAATAGTAACTCCTTTGTCAAAATGGTTGAGAATAATCGGACATTTACCAGCCCATTCTTTGATAAGGGGGCGTAGAGTAGAAATACCAACATCAGATGCAAAGCAAACTAGTGGCTGATTCGTATCTTTAATGGTTAAAGAGGAATCCAACCAACTCATCTCAATCTTACTGCCAGACGGTAAATGTGTCAAGGTGTTCTTAAAGTGGCTACCACTATGATGAGTTAAAATGAGGATTTCATCTTCATCAGGTGGTTAGCCATCGACTGGTTTGCTCTCCCTTAGCTTCATATTTACTAGCAGTAGACGAGGTATCAGGGAGTGTAAACTTAGCATAAGCCCCAGCTTTCCAGATTTGATGACTCGGTTTTGTGATATGAATTAAATATAGATCTCCGCTGGGGTTTTCGATGGATTTTATCGATAATGTCTGGCTTCGTCCAAGATAAGCGATGGCACCCCAAGTTATAATACATAGCGCTCCAAGTGTTGATAGAATGATAATAAACATTTTTTTACCTCTTTTCATTTTTTATGACTCCTGTTCTTAAATTTATGAATGAACTTAAAAACAATTCATTCATATCTTTTCAAAAAATAAAGAAATCCATTCTTTATTTTAGAACTCCTTTAATGAAGTTGGTTGCAAGTATTTCAACAGTTTTGCCAATATCTGGAAAATCTTTTTCCGTGATATGCATATCCATATAGTAAAAAAGATTATAAACCTGTAAAATATCTTGAATCTTTTCTGGCGAGTACCCTTCAGCCTGCATGCGATTTGTAAAAGTTTTAACTAGAAACTGATGAAAAGGATTTGCGACTTTGCCTTCTTCCGAGGAATAGTAGCTGTGCAACTCATCTGCGATGGCAGGATTGTACCATTCTGCAAGGATTTTATTGGAAGAAACGAGAGTTCTGGACTGAGCAAATAGTTGACCAATGAGGTCGATCATGTCAATTTCCCAATCCAGTTCTTCGATCATAGCTTGGCGAACACGGTTGTTTTCATCTATATAGATGTCTAGAAAAATGGCTTCTTTACTCTCGTAATAGTTATAAAAAGAACCAACTGCAACACCAGCTTGCCTAGCAATTTCTGAAATACTTGTTGCCTTGTAACCTTTTTTCGAAAAAACTTCATAGGCTGCTGTCTTTAAAGATTGTTTTTTGTCCAATAGGATTTACCCTCCTTTATTTTATGAATGAATGAATAGAATTTTTTGTTCATTCATATTCTAACAAATCATGGCTAGCTTGTCAATAAGAAGGCTAGATCTATTAAATAAGTTAAAGAAACGCTAACTAAATGAGCACAAAAAGTAAAATATAGGATAAGGCTGGAACTATAATTAAAAATAAGGTATGATATCAGTGGGAATGTTCTCTATTTAGCATCTGTTTTCTGATCTGAATTTGGGAAATAGCTGCTAAACAGTATGAGATACTGATCCGTAAATCTGATATGAAGGGTTTTGATACTTTGAAAAATAGCAAAGGAGGAGCGCATGCACAAGATTTTACTAGTAGAAGATGACCAAGTTATTCGGCAACAAGTTGGGAAACTGCTCTCTGAGTGGGGTTTTGAGGTCGTTTTGGTAGAAGATTTTATGGAAGTATTGAGCCTTTTTGTCCAGTCAGAACCTCATTTGGTCCTCATGGATATTGGCCTGCCACTCTTTAATGGTTACCACTGGTGCCAGGAAATTCGTAAGATTTCCAAGGTACCTATCATGTTTCTGTCTTCGAGAGATCAGGCTATGGATATCGTCATGGCAATCAATATGGGAGCGGATGACTTTGTAACTAAGCCTTTTGACCAGCAGGTCCTCCTTGCTAAGGTTCAGGGCTTGTTGCGCCGTTCCTATGAGTTTGGGCGGGATGAAAGTTTGCTAGAGTATGCAGGTGTAATCCTCAATACCAAGTCTATGGACCTGCACTATCAGGGGGAGGTCCTGAGTTTGACCAAGAATGAATTTCAAATTTTGCGAGTGCTGTTTGAACATGCTGGCAATATCGTGGCGCGTGATGACTTGATGCGGGAACTCTGGAATAGCGACTTTTTCATCGATGACAATACCTTGTCTGTCAATGTTGCTCGCTTGCGTAAAAAGTTGGAGGAGCAAGGTTTAGTAGGCTTTATCGAAACCAAGAAAGGGATAGGATACGGACTGAAACATGCTTGATTGGAAATCATTTTGTCTAGCCTATCTGCGTTCTCGCAGTCGCGTTTTTACCTATATTTTTTCATTAGGCTTTCTCGTCCTTCTCTTTCAGTTTTTATTTGCTAGTCTAGGAACTTATTTTCTTTATTTCTTTCTGCTCAGTAGTTTTTTGACCTTCTTATTTTGGGCTTGGGATATATTTGCAGAAGCTCAGGTTTACCGGCAGGAAATACTCTATGCTGAGAGAGACCCCAAGTCTCCTCTGGAATGTGCGCTAGTAGAAAAGCTCGAAGAGCGTGAATCTGAATTGTATCAAAAGAAGTCGGAAGCGCAGAGCAAGCTGACGTATTTGATGGACTACTACACCTTGTGGGTTCATCAGATCAAGACCCCCATTGCAGCGAGTCGTCTCTTGGTAGCAGAAGTCTCTGATCGTGAGGTCAAGCAGCAACTGGAACAGGAAATCTTTAAGATTGACTCCTATACCAACCTGGTATTGCAGTATCTTCGTTTGGAGAGCTTCCACGATGACTTGGTATTTGAAAAGGTTCAAGTGGAGGATCTGGTGAAGGAAGTGGTTCGTAAGTATGCCCTTTTCTTTATCCAAAAAGGACTGACGCTCAATCTCCATGACCTTGACAAAATTATCGTGACCGATAAGAAGTGGCTGTTGGTCGTCATTGAACAAATCCTCTCAAACAGTCTCAAATACACCAAAGAAGGTGGGTTAGAGATTTACATGGAAGGTCAGGAACTCTGTATCAAGGATACGGGAATCGGGATTAAAAACAGCGATGTGCTCCGAGTCTTTGAACGTGGCTTTTCAGGCTACAATGGGCGTTTGACCCAGCAGTCATCTGGACTTGGACTTTATCTATCTAAGAAAATTTCTGAAGAACTGGGTCACCAGATTCGCATCGAGTCTGAGGTTGGAAAAGGAACGACAGTGCGAATTAAGTTTGCGGAAGTGAACCTACTTATTGAGTAAAAAGAAATGCTAAGAACTTGGAAGAAATCTTTCAAGCTCTTCTTTAGATTTCTATGTAGTGAGAAAATAGGATAGAACAAAGAAAAAGGTAACTGGAATTTTTCCCGTTCACTATCTTTTAAATTGATTGAGTTCTTCAGAGAAAGGTTGTAAAATTTTTGATATAATATCAAGGATGGACTGATGGATATTTAAAGGATTATTTTCAAAAGAATGACAGGTGAGAATTAAAATATGTAAAATTGAAAAGAAGTCTCTCTGCCACCATCTAAGCAGAAACAAGAGTATATGAAATAAAAGGAGTAACCAATGACTGGAAATTATTCAACACGTGAATA
>NZ_JANCPQ010000012.1:0-11027 GCF_024295825.1 Streptococcus sp. CF10-1
ATTCTTTGATTTCCTGAAAGATTGCCGCTTCTCAGTTGTTCCTGATAACGAGGAATAGCTTCTCGATCCCACTTTATAGATTCCTGACGAGCTTCTTCGACGATTTTACTATATTCAGTTGTAAAATTCTCGTAAACTGAATAACCAATAGCTGCCTTTATTTTAAACTCACCTCTCATAATGGAATTTAAAACATTTGAGGCTACATTTTCATCAACTCCTAAAGCCCTGAGAGAATCCAAAGATGTCGCAATTAATCGAGCCAACTTTTCACCTGCCCTGAGCAATTCCGGGTGAAAATCCTCAGACGCAGTCAATAAATTTCCCTTTCCATCCGATTGGAAAACACCAAAGTCATGGGAGCTTTCCGGATCAGTAATCTGGGTATAATGCAAGGGGACCAGGACATTGACTTTACCGACGGGTTTCTTGAGGGGTTCATCGGAGTCCCCCGGTAATTTAGTGATGGTATGCTCACGATTGAGCATACCCACGATATCAAAAGGATTGACATAATACTCTATCTTTTCGCTAATCTTTTTGATTTTCTCGTCACTGAGTCCCATTTTCTTTAAGCTCTTTGTCGTGTCTGGACCGTCAAAAAGAACAACTTTTCCGATTTTCTCCAGTTCCTCATCGCTGAGGCCAGCTACTCCTTGTGCAGAGACAATGGTCCCTAAGGAGTGACCTGTGATGTCCATCGTAGCATTTGGAGCCTTTTCGCGCATCTCAGCGATCTTCGTTTTCATTCCTACTGTTGCTAACTTGGCTTGCGGGGTATGAATGTGGTTGAGGGCAAACTTCGCATCGTTGTCGACCCAGTCGTTCCAATTTTCTTTACTGATAGCATCACTTCCGCGGATGGTCATATAGGTTTTCTTGGTGTCTTTAGTCAAGGTTGGCGTATCCGTTAAATAGTAGGCATTAAAACCAGCTTTCTCATCAGTTAAGAGTCCTTTTTGATAGCGTTTGATAGGATACTCTTCTTGGTGAACCCCTCCTCCAGGATCACCAACTTGGAGTTTTATCGTGTCTTCCACAGTATGTAAATCAGGATCTGGTTGCAAGTAGACCTTACCATTATGAGGAAGGTTCTTACCTCCGGGAGTGATTTCCATTACCTTTCGATCGATATTATATGTTTTAATATCCTTGGAAAAATCGAAGTAAATAGAATCACCAGAATCTAAGGCATTTCTTTCATCTTTTCTTAATTTTTCATAAGGAAATAGAATAGGCCTTCCTCTATAAGCCGCCTGAGCCAAATCTGCATAAAAATTATCAAAGGTTTTTAAATTGCTATTACTCAAACGGTTTCCCTCCAATGCCTAGGCCATTAACTAATGTCATCGAAGCTAAATCAACTTTTCCATCATCTACAATTATCATTACATGCCAACCAGAATTATCAATGTTATTAAACGTTCCATAAACATCAATAATATCTCCGCCTCCCTGAGGTGTACCATTTCCTACCTTATCCCATTGTGTCTGTCTCCAATCAATTTGAACAGATTCTATCTTTGGGTTTTGAGATTTTACAAAATCCTTAATCTCCTCTTCATGCTCCTTTAAATAAGCCAACTGCTTGGCTCGCGGACTAAGAAATACTCCTCCGAATAAATTTGTTTTCTGTGCCATCCATGCACCTCCTCCAAAAATTACAAGTGCTAAAATTAGCCAAACTAAAGTACGTTTTTTCATTTCTTTCCTCCTATATAGTGGAATCTAAGTATATTATATCATGAATGTAAAAAAAAAATACTTTTAGCAAGTATTGTAAGTCAATAGGGAATGAGTGCTGTTAAATTTGAGTAAAAATTATCAAATTTTTTTAAATTACTATTAGTCAAGCAGTTTACCCCCAATACGCAACGGACTACCTATTCCAATAGAATTAATTAAAATTTTTCCATCTGTAATCTTAATAATAACACTCCAGCTGGATTTTTCTATATTATTAAATCTACCGTAGACTTGCACAATTTCTCCACCTCCTTGAGGGGTACCATTCCCAACTTTTTCCCATTCAATCCGGTCCGAGAACAACTGGTGATGGGTACTATGAAGCAATTGTATCTGATCCCGAAGGTAATTTACTAGAATTAACAACACATTTAAAATCGTAAAATATAAAAGGAGAAAAACAATGATTCAAGATCTTTATAAAGAATTCTCTCAACTGGAACAAGTAGAAGCTATCGCTCTTGGTGGTTCACGTGCAGGACAAGACTACGATCAAAATTCTGACTATGATGTCTATGTCTATCTTAACTCACCTATTGACGAGAAAACTCGTCAAATCATTCTTAGCAACTATTGCTCCTATATGGAAATTGGAAACCAGTTTTGGGAGTTAGAGGATGACTGCGTACTAAACAACGGTATCGAAATCGAGTTGATTTATCGTTCGCTGGAGTCGTTTGAACAAGAATTGAACTCAACCGTTTTTCAACACAAAGCTCAAAATACTTATACAACTTGCATGTGGCATAATCTACTCCACAGCAAGATTCTATACGATCCGAATGGAAACTATGCTTCGCTCCAAAGAGCCTACCAGATTCCCCATCCACAGGAACTCAAAAAGCATATCATTGAAAGGCAACTTCTTTTGCTAGAACAAGCCATGCCTGCCTTCTCTCACCAAATAGAAAAAGCTATCAAACGCCAAGATTTTCTCAGTATGAATCATCGTACAAGTGAATTTTTTGCTTCCTACTTTGACTTGTTATTTGCGCTCAATGAGCAAACCCATCCTGGTGAAAAACGAATGTTGGAGTACGCAAAGACCAATTGTACTCTCCTCCCTAAACAATTTGAAGAAACTATTCGCAAGTATTTCCAACTACTCTACCAACCGCAACAAGGAGAACAAGCGATCGTAACCTTACAAACCATCCTGAACCAACTAAAGGCCATTTTGCCATGAGCAAAATCGGACAATAATGACTACATGAATTTTACAAAAAATCTCCTAACGGAGATTTTTTCACATATTACCATAGAACACCTCTATAAGAAAAAATCAGAGCTAAAATCAACAAAACATAGAAGGCGATAAAAAGCCATTTCATCTTCACACATAGAGCAATATATTCTCTGATAAAGGCCGATGGAATATAGTAGGCAGCTGTACGGCAACCAAGGCCATCTCCCTTCATCCCAATACGGCGAGCATAGGTACTGGTACGAAAAACATGGTAATCATTGGTCACAAAGAGAAAACGTGGATTTGCTACCAGTTTCTCTCCCATTTCTTTTGAGAAGAGAAGATTCTCATAGGTTGTCGTTGAGTCTTCCTCTAGGAGAATTGCTTCTCTCGGAACATCCGTCTCTTCCAGCAAATAATTACAAATTGCCTGAGCTTCGGAAATCTTCTCATCCCCACCTCGACCACCACTTGCGATGATTTTAACATTGGGATTGAGAGACTGGTGATAAGCTTCTACTGCCTTATCAATGCGACTCTTCAGTAAGGGAGTCACTTTTTCTCCATTCAACAAGCCTGCTCCGTGAATAATAATAAAATCATAATGCTTTTTCTTAGGAATAAAAAGATACAGAATAGAATAAAGCAGAAATCCTGCAAAGGCAAAACCAAAAATCAAATACGAATAAATCAAAAAGAAAAAGATAATATTCACTAGATGATTGGTGTAGAACAAGCCCTTGGTATTGCTCGCTCGAATCGCCATGATTACAAAAAAGAATAAAATCACGCAACCTAATCCTAGAGACAAATAATTTGCCTTGGATTTTCCTTCTTTTTTCAATAACACAAATCCATTATAAATAAGGAAAAAACCACTTAGAAAAACTAAAAGAGGCAGCAGGAGAAAAATCCCTGCAAAGAAAACCATGTGCACTTCTTTCTGCCCAGCTTCGTAAAAAAGATTGGCAATGGACATATAAGAAAAGAGCAGAGACAAAAGCAAGAGAGCTGGATTCCAGAGACTACGATTGTCCCTTAAAAACGAAACGAGAAAAAGTAGGACAAAAAATCCTGTGATAAAGTACATAGTCTCCTCCTTTAATGACTACATTGTACCATAATTATGGCAATAGAAAAAGAGAACCTTAGACCTCTCACTTAGACAGTTTATTCTGAGCATCGGCTACAACCTGAGCCAGACTTGTCTGGCGAAGTTGGTTCTCCATAGCTGCTTGAACATCGAACAGCTTTTGGTCCAAGACTGCATGGATATTCGCACCAATTGGGCAATTAGGATTTGGATTGTCATGGAAACTAAAGAGCTTACCAGATTTTCCTAAACACTCCACAGCTTGGTAGACATCCAACAAGCTGATATCCTGAAGGTCTTTTATTATCTCAGTTCCTCCCGTACCACGAGCAACTGAAATCAATCCTGCTTTTTTGAGTTGCGATAAAGTCTTACGGATAATGACTGGATTGACTCCGACACTAGCCGCAAGAAAATCGCTGGTTACTTTACTTTCTGTATCCTGCATTGCAATAATAATCATCATATGAGTCGCAATTGTAAATCGGCTTGAAATTTGCATCTTCTTCTCCTTTCATTGATATTTTATTCATCTTTTCCCGTATAAACATTATACCGTTTTTGGTTTTCCTGTCAAATATTAACGACTGATTATCTTCTCCATGCAAAAAGTCCTGTATCCCTCTTGGCAACCAGAACGGTGGAGGGCATACAAAGACTTATTTTTTATGCAATTTTACGGACAATCCCTTTTGTTTTATGACTTGACCAAACCGAGCTGATAGACACCCCAGCACCAACTAAGGTAAACACAGCTAACATAGCTAGATTATAAAAATAGTTATCTGGGAAATCACCGCTAAAGATTAATTGATTCACCACTCGGAAAGCAAAGGCAAACTCAACCCCTAGTTTGGCAACGACTTCCATTGCCAAATCAATTTGATTCACTAGAAAGACAGTAATCACCATCCAAATAGAGGAAATCACAATCCCCTTTCGAGATAACTTTCTTCCAAGGATTTCATATCCTTTAATGGTACAAATCCCCAGAACAATACCTGCTACCATAGCTACATAACCTAGGCGTGCGATGAATAGAGCAACTGCTCCACCAATCAAGGCTCCTAGCAAGGCACCAACTGCTCCAAGAAGAACATTTTCCTTTTGATTTTGATAAGAATCCACCTCAATCTGAAGATTGCTCTTTAGCAATTGATAGCTTTCCTCGTTGATAAGGAAAATTGAATCACCTAATTGATAGAGACCAACGGGACCCTCCTGACCGCTATAGGCACAGACTTGGACGAAATGATGGATTTCAAGGAATGCTACGAGGTCTGTTATGAGCGTCTGTAACTTTTCGATTGTTTTTGATTTGCGCATGGCACCTTTTACGACAAAAGAAACAAGGTACTGGTTGATGGACAAGGTCGACAAGTTTGGAAGAGATTCACTCTTAAACTCATCCCAAACCAATTCGTTTTCTTCTGAATCCGCAGGATTGCCATTTAAACTCACACTGACACAAAGTCGAAACTGATTTTTCACATCAGTTTCTTGCAGGAAAAGTAAATAACCTGACTGCGTGCCATAAATACTACGCGAATCTTCGTCAAATTGCAAGCCCAACTCCGAGGCAATAGCGTGTAACTCTTCTGGTTTCATTATCTGTCTCCTCTTATTTTGAATATCAATTAGTATGAGATTCAAATTAGTTATATTCCGTTATTCTAACATAAATTTGAGAAGCCGTCAATTCGTATCCAGTTCGACTTATCGCGAAACAGCAGCAGTCACTAGACTATCTGATTTCTAGCTAGAAGTCCTCTTAAAACCAATCTTTCTTGTCTCTTTCCATCCAGAGTTCAACATCCTGATCATAACCTTCTTGTTCACTAATCTGACCTAACAATTCATGGTTATGAGTGTGGTGAATTCCATTTATCAAACTTTCATAGTAGACCTGGAAATAGGGGAGCTTCAAATCTTTAGCCAACTGCAATTCAGTTTCCACATCATAATCCACACGACGAAAATCAACATCAGACAAACCTGCCTCATCAAACTCTAAGATCATATACTGGGCCCGCAGGTCCTTACGCAACTTCGCATCTAGAAAGAAAGGTTGTCCAATGGAACCTGGATTAAGAATCAACTGTCCATCACTTCCATAACGAAGCAACTGTTGATGAATATGGCCATATACTGCGATAGAGGCGTGTGGATTCGTCACCAATCTATCAAAATCTTCTTGTTTTCCCGTATGAATCAACTCTCTACCCCAGTTTTTATCAGGGAGATGGTGAGTGATTCCCACCATCAAATCACCAAACTGACGATGAACTTGCATGGGTTGATTATTGAGGTCTTCGATTTCTTCTGGGCTGACCTCCTCTAAGATGTACTGACTTTGACGCAGGAGATAACGATGGCTCGCTTTTGTAGGATCTAACTTGCGATGCAAGCCTCTCCAGAGACTATTCTCCCAATTTCCCAGAACTCTTACTGTAATAGGCAAGCTAGCTAAGAGGTCCAAGATCCTTCTACGTCCTGTTCCTGGCATCAGAATATCTCCTAAAAGCCAGTATTGGTCTACCTCTGCCGCTTTAGCATCAGCCAGTACAGCTTCCAAAGCTGTCGTATTTCCATGTATGTCTGAAAGAACTGCTATTTTGGTCATTCTTTCTCCTTACTCTCTTACTTCTTTTGTTAGTATTATAACAGAAAACACTCGAAAAGATCACTATCACTGATCACTGGATTAAATTGTAAGAGCCTCCAAATCGTGCTATAATATAAGTAGAGATTTCCCCTTCATTTAGGATTATGTGGTCTACAATATCTCTCAATTTTTCCAGATTGGAGGACTATTGCCATGCGGAATTATCTTAAGTATATCCCATACTACCTTGTCACTTTCTTTTTTTACTGGCCCCTCTATGAGCTCCTCTCTCTACTCATCTCTGACCCATATACACTGAAGGGACTGTACATTTATAACATCATCCTCTTCTCACCTCTGGTAACCTTTATCGTATCGCTACTTTATAGCTATCGATTTCATTTCTCACTTTGGTGGCTACTCGGTATTGGTCTGCTCTATTGCTTTACCATCATCACCTTTGGTGAGTTCATCCTACTTTACTTCCTAGCCTATGAACTCTTTGCCCTACTTGGGTTGGCTGCTGGTGTGGGGATCAAGCATGTCTTCCAGCGAGAGAAAAATAAAAAAATTATACAAAAACCTTGAAAATTCTCGCAATCATGCTATAATAATGCATAGAGACAAGTCACTTAGTCCCTTTCTACTAGAGAGTGCGTGGTTGCTGGAAACGCATAGAAAGCCTAAACTGATACTACTCTACTGACTTTTATGCAAACATAAAACGGTGGCTACGTTAAAGCCAATCAGAGGTGTCCCTCTTTTTTGAGGAACATGAATGAAGGTGGAACCACGTTGCGACGTCCTTTTAGGATGTCGTTTTTGTTTTGTCAGAAGGAGGAAGAATGATGCTTTATATGATTGGCGGATCGCCTTGCAGTGGAAAGTCAACAATTGCCTCACTTCTTGCTAGACAGTATCAACTACTTCATATCAAACTGGATGATTTGGTAGAAAAGATGATGAGTCAAGCAAGTGAAGACTCACAGCCAATTTGCCTTCTTAGGCAGGATAGAAATCCAGAACAAATCTGGATGAGAAATCCAGAAGAGATGGCAGATGAAGAATGGCGCTTTTATGAAGAGATTTTTCCTTATGTAAAATCTTACTTGATAAAGAATCAAAACAGACCTCTCTTGGTGGAGGGAGCAGGACTTTTGCCTCACTTGGTAAAGAAGCTTGAATGTCCAGCATCTTCCTATCTATGCTTGACTCCGACAGCTGATTTTCAAAAAAAGCATTATATACAGAGAGAATGGGTTCCTTATGTCTTAGAGGGTACAACCAACCCCGAGCAAGCTTTTGAAAACTGGATGCAACGAGACATTCTTTTTGCTCAAATGGTTCCGGTGAGATTAGGCTATCCTAGCCTCGTAACAGATGGTAGTCAATCAGAGAATCAGACTGCGGAAGAAGTTGCTCGGCTCTTAAAATTGTCCAACAAAAATAGAATAAATATTTAAGGAGAAAACCATGATTAAGATTACTTTCCCAGATGGCGCTGTTCGTGAATTCGAATCTGGCGTTACTACTTTTGAAATTGCCCAATCTATCAGCAATTCCCTAGCTAAAAAAGCCTTGGCTGGTAAATTCAACGGCAAACTCATCGACACGACTCGTGCTATCACTGAAGATGGAAGCATCGAAATCGTGACACCTGATCACGAAGATGCCCTTCCAATCTTGCGCCACTCAGCTGCTCACTTGTTTGCCCAAGCAGCACGTCGCCTCTTCCCTGATATTCACTTGGGAGTTGGTCCAGCTATTGAAGACGGTTTTTACTACGATACGGACAACACAGCTGGTCAAATCTCCAACGAAGACCTTCCTCGTATCGAAGAAGAAATGAAGAAGATCGTCAAAGAAAACTTCCCATCAATCCGTGAAGAAGTCACTAAAGACGAAGCACGTGAAATCTTCAAGAACGATCCTTACAAGTTGGAATTAATCGAAGAACACTCTGAGGACGAGGGTGGTTTGACTATCTACCGTCAGGGTGAATACGTGGACCTTTGCCGTGGACCTCACGTTCCATCAACAGGCCGTATCCAAATCTTCCACCTTCTTCATGTAGCAGGTGCATACTGGCGTGGAAATAGCGACAACGCGATGATGCAACGTATCTACGGTACAGCTTGGTTTGACAAGAAAGACTTGAAAAACTACCTTCAAATGCGTGAAGAAGCTAAGGAACGTGACCACCGTAAACTTGGTAAAGAGCTTGACCTCTTCATGATTTCTCAAGAAGTTGGTCAAGGACTTCCATTCTGGTTGCCAAACGGTGCGACTATCCGTCGTGAATTGGAACGCTACATCGTCGACAAAGAGTTGGCTTCTGGCTATCAACACGTTTACACTCCACCACTTGCTTCTGTAGAGCTTTACAAGACTTCTGGCCACTGGGATCATTACCAAGAAGATATGTTCCCAACCATGGACATGGGGGACGGGGAAGAATTTGTTCTTCGTCCAATGAACTGCCCTCACCATATCCAAGTCTTCAAACACCATATTCACTCCTACCGTGAATTGCCAATCCGTATCGCTGAAATCGGTATGATGCACCGCTATGAAAAATCAGGTGCTTTGACTGGTCTTCAACGTGTGCGTGAGATGTCACTCAACGACGGTCACCTCTTTGTTACTCCAGAACAAATCCAAGAAGAATTCCAACGTGCCCTTCAGTTGATTATCGATGTTTATGAAGACTTCAACTTGAATGAATACCGCTTCCGCCTATCTCTTCGTGACCCTCAAGATACTCACAAGTACTTCGACAACGATGAGATGTGGGAAAATGCCCAAACCATGCTTCGTGCAGCACTTGATGAGATGGGTGTTGACTACTTTGAAGCTGAAGGCGAAGCAGCCTTCTACGGACCAAAATTGGATATCCAAGTTAAGACAGCTCTCGGAAAAGAAGAAACCCTTTCAACTATCCAGCTTGACTTCTTGCTCCCAGAACGCTTCGACCTCAAATATATCGGAGCTGACGGTGAAGAACACCGTCCAGTTATGATTCACCGTGGGGTTATTTCAACTATGGAACGCTTCACAGCTATCTTGATTGAGAACTACAAGGGTGCCTTCCCAACATGGCTTGCACCACACCAAGTAACTCTCATCCCTGTTTCTAACGAAAAACACGTGGACTACGCATGGGAAGTGGCTAAGAAACTCCGTGACCGTGGTGTCCGTGCAGATGTAGATGAGCGCAATGAAAAAATGCAATTCAAGATCCGTGCTTCTCAAACCAGCAAGATTCCTTACCAATTGATCGTTGGGGACAAGGAAATGGAAGACGGAACAGTCAATGTTCGTCGCTACGGCCAAAAAGAAACACAAACTGTCTCAGTCGATGACTTTGTTCAAGCTATCCTAGCTGATATCGCTAACAAATCACGTGTGGAAAAATAAAACGATCACTGTCTGAGAAACATTTTTCAGTAAGAAAAAGCAACAACTGAAATAGTTGTTGCTTTTTTATATTTTATTTAACCTGAGCTAGTCGTGATTGGTCAAACCACCACAAATGGTATCCTCATCAACAATCCTTTCTATCCACTAACTGTTGGATATAGGATATCCTCCCAAGATTTGCTTCCTCGAGTTAGAAAAGTTCAATATCCTCAATCCTTGTCTGCTTCATTTTCTTTTACGAGATCTTTTTGTGAATCTTTTTCAGAGAGTTTTTGATCGATATACTTGTTAATGTTTTCATAAAATTCCTTGGTAATCTCACTATCTAATTTTGTCGAATTATGGACTTGATTGACTTTTAATTGAACAGATTGAATACCGTAAGAGGCTTGTTTTTGATGGAGCGTTTCTAATTCTTCTTCTGAAATCGGATCTCCAACAACTGTCAAGACCAATTCATTGTCCCTAGACTTGTAGACTTGATTAATGACCGTATGATTAGAGAACTCTTTTCCTACAAACTGTTTGATCCCTTCTTTTCGCGCTTGATCTATCGTCAGAGTGACTGCTGAATAACTGGCTGGAAGAACCAATAATACAATCAAGGATATCAAGCCAATTTTCATTTTAATGTTTAGCTCTTTAAATGAACTTAAGGGAGATTTTCTCATCAAAATTCTTGTTCCAATAATGTTGGCTAGCATGATAAAGACACAGTTGATCAAGAAAAGATAGAGAGCCCCAAATAAAAATCGTACATTTCCGTTAGCTAAACCATATCCTGCAGTACAGATAGGTGGCATCAGAGCTGTTGCAATGGCTACTCCTGGCACGATATTGTTTGCTTCTTTTTTCCTTGACCCAATTACACCTGCTATCCCACCAGCAATAGCAATGAGAACATCCCAAATGGTTGGAGAGGTTCGTGCAATCAACTCGCTACTTGCATAAGATAAGGGGGAAATCCAGAAATACAA
>NZ_JANCPQ010000013.1:0-7722 GCF_024295825.1 Streptococcus sp. CF10-1
AGCGTATTTTTTGTCAAGCCCTAAAACAGACTTTTTCACATTTTTGTGAGAAGGTCTTTTCTGTTGTGTATGAAAGTGAGGGACTTGTATGAATCAGGCATTCGAAACAGCGATTCAACAAGCCCTGCGAGAGGTGGTAGAAAGCTTTGATGAACAGTATGTAGCTGAGGGACTATTAAAAAAAGGCGCTATTATAACCGATTTAGATAATTATAAACCCGAGTTGGTTGAAAAGATTTTGACAAATGCAATTCTAAATGAAGCATTTACCGAGGATATTGCTGGTGCGACCATT
The DNA here is from genome assembly GCF_024295825.1 of Streptococcus sp. CF10-1. Lineage (GTDB taxonomy): Bacteria > Bacillota > Bacilli > Lactobacillales > Streptococcaceae > Streptococcus. Next base: position 296 of record NZ_JANCPQ010000013.1, read on the forward strand.
TTGAAAATCAATGATATCATTCAGATACTTGAAGTTGATGAATATTGGTCAAACTCTTACACGCGTTACACCAACAAAATCGGATTAGCAGCAAATAATCGCTATCTAGATGAAACAACAGACGTTGTCCTAAATTTCCCCTACAAAGATGGTATCTTAAAAGCTGGTATGACTAAAGATGATGTATCAAAGGAAGATGCTGAAGAATCGTTTTTAAATGAGATAGTTGCTAGAGAGGAGATTGATGTCCTCCTTGATGAAAAGATTTTTAAAAATGCTAATAAATATGACAAAAACGGCTCTTCTCCTGTATCAGAAATCAAGGATACGGATAACCTGATTATCAAGGGAAACAACCTGTTAGCACTCCACAGTTTGAAAAAACGATTTAGTGGAAAAATTAAAAGTATAATTATTGATCCACCTTACTATTTTAAAAAAACTAAGAGTAGTGATGCATTTAATTATAATTCAAATTTTAAATTATCTACTTGGTTAGTTTTTATGAAAAATAGATTAGATGTTGCCACGGAGCTGCTATCTGATGAAGGATTATGCATAATTATAGTTGGAGAAGAAGGATATGCTCAATTAAAATTATTAGCAGATAATATATTTGGAGAGGATAAATATATTGGTACGATTTCGTGGAGAAAATCTGATAATCAAGCAAATATTGGAGAATTTGCAAAAGTAACAGATTATATACTTATTTATAAGAAATCGAGTGGGAAATTAAATAAGTTACCACTAACCGACAAAGCTAGAAAAGAATATCGTTATTCAGATGAGAACGGTTATTTCAGACGACAAATTTTATTGCATAAGACTAGGGGTAAATATAATTATGAACTAACAACTCCTACAGGAAAAAAACTTTATGGCCCCTGGATGAAAGAGAAAGAAGAAATAGAACGGTTAGACAATTTAGGAAAGATATATTGGACACGAGGTGGGCAAGAACAACCATATGGTAAACTATATTTACAAGATTCGGAGGGGCAAATACCAAATGATTTTTGGGATAACTCATTTGGTACGAATCAACGTGGAGCTGAGGAGATTAGAGAGTTATTTCGTGGTGATAGGTTATTTGATTTTCCAAAACCTGAAAGACTTATTTATAATTTGATAAAGATTAGTAGTGAAGAAGGAGATATTGTCCTTGACTTCTTTATGGGTAGTGGGACAACACAAGCAGTAGCTCATAAAATGAACCGTCAGTATATCGGTATTGAACAAATGGATTATATTGAAACAGTTTCTATAGAAAGATTAAAGAAAGTTATTGATGGAGAACAAGGTGGCATTTCTCAAGATGTTGCTTGGTCTGGCGGTGGTTCATTCATTTATGCTGAGTTAATGGACAAAAATGCGACCTTTATTGATGCTGTTCTTAACTCTAAACATTCTGATGAATTAAAGGCTATCTTTGACGACATGAAAGCCACACTTGATTTTGATTTCAGAGTGGATTTACAAGAAGTTGACCAATCTATCTGGGATGAAGATTTTGAAATGCAGAAAAAAATTCTTGTGAAGATTATTGACAAAAACCAGCTCTATCACAACTACTCTGAAATTGATGATGAAACCATTAAATCGCAATTATCCCAATCAGATTATGATTTCAATAAGAGTTTTTATGGAGAGAAATGATGGTTAGAAAAGCAAAGAAAAAAGAACTGATCTTTGAACTCTTCGATGAATTGAAACAGCTGGATATGGATATTTTGAACGAACAGCATGGTTGGGAATTACCACAGTATATTGTAGAAAATCTCAAGCATGAACCACGTTCTTATCAGAGTGAAGCTATTCGCTATTTTCATTACACTCAAGCATCAGATACTTTCAAGTTTCGAAAACCAAGACAGCTGATGTTCAATATGGCAACTGGTTCGGGAAAGACTGATTTGATGGCTGGTTTAATCCTCTATCTTTATAAAGAAAAAGGGTATCAAAATTTTCTGTTTACAGTGAATACAAATGGTGTTCTGAGTAAGACCATTGATAATCTAACGAGTGCTCAATCTACTAAGTTTCTTTTCAATTCTAACTTAGAAATTGATGGGGAACATATCTTTATCAACCAGATTTCAGGAAGATTTCCAGATTTTCCTAATAAAAATGTAATTAATATTAAGTTTGTTTCAATTCAAACATTGACAAATGACCTCTTCACACAGGCAGAAAATATCATGTCATTAACAGATTACCAGAAGACAAAAATGGTTATTCTGGCGGATGAAGCCCATCACTATTCTGCTTCTACAAAAAAGAAAAATAAAGCAGAATTGGAAAAAATCTCATGGGAAAAAAGCCTACTTTCTCTTCTTCACGCACATGCTGATAATCTCTTGCTAGAATTTACCGCAACACTTGATTTTGACGATGAGACCATTTATCAAAAATATCGAGATAAGATTATTTACCGTTATACCTTGGATTCATACATCAAAGAGCGATATTCAAAAAATGTAAGACGCATTCAGACGGGGAATTCCAACGAAGATAATATGCTTAGTACCGTTCTTCTGAGTGAATATCGTCGCAAATTTGCTCTAGAAAAATTTGGGATTGAGATAAAACCAGTCATTCTTTTCAAATCACATAAAATTGATGTTTCCTATGAAGCAAACAATCTATTCAATGAGATGATTGATAGTCTGACTGTGGAAAGTTTAAGATCGTTCCTTATTTCGCAACTGAGAAGTGTATCAGAAGAGCAAAGCCATACTCTACAGCTAGCTTATCAGTATTATCTCGAAAAGGATGATCTTTCAACTGTTGTACGAGAACTTAAGCGTGGTTTTTCACCAGCTAGAATTCTAAATGCAAATGATTCAGATAGTGGCTCAAAAGGGTTGCTAGAAACAGGACAGTATCAAGCCCTCAATTCGCTTGAATCGCCCAATAATCTGTACCGTGTAGTCTTTGCAGTAGCAAAATTAACAGAAGGTTGGGATGTCCTCAATCTTTACGATATCGTTCGTATTAGCAACTTGGGAAAAATGAATGATAAAAGAGATGCTAAATCAACCAATTCCGAGGCTCAGTTGATCGGACGTGGGGCGCGATACAATCCTTTCTCCTTAAATCAAAAGATTTCTTACCAAAGACGATTCGATGAATCAGATGAAACAGCAAGTCTTTTGTTGGAAACACTACACTACCATACCCTTAATGAACCGCAATACATCAAGAATTTGATGGCATCACTTGACAAGATGAATCTTGCGACTGGGACGGATGAAAAAAATCCTCCGATTGAAATCAGACTGAAACCTTCTTTTAAGAAAACCCAAATCTTTAAAACAGGTAAACTTTACTATAATGAAACTGAAGAGATCCCTGATAGTCACTATGTGAATTTCCGTTCATATGGCATTGAAATTTCTAAGCTAGCCAATGTAACCTATTTTAAATCCACCTATGAAACAGCTTACCTTTCAGCTGAAGCAATAGAGTTAAAAACGTCCCAATTGAGGGGAGTTGATATTCGTTATTTTAAAAAATCAATTAGCCGCTCTAACTTTTTCCGATTTGAAAATCTGAAAAGATATCTTCCAAATCTCAAGTCTATGGAAGATTTTTGGAGAGAAAATTGGCTAGATTTGCAAAATCTTACACTCTCTGTCACAACAGAAAAAGAAACCATTGTAAAAGATTTTTCCGCTATGGAAAAGCTGAAAATTGTTGATAACTTTTTTAACCTACTGGCTGCCCAAATAAAGGCAGGTTATCGCAAAGCAAGAGGTACGAACCGCTTTATCGGATATCCAATTACAGAATATCTCGTTGATTATCGCAAACGAATACCTAATTATGATACAGCTAAGCAGAGTGGCTCCTTCATCGAACAAAAAGTAGCTAATATTAGTTTTGAAAAATTTGACTTTTTTGCTTACCAATCTGCTATAATCAATAGAAATGAAGAAAATCTAGTTAATGCTATCGCCAATTACATTGACGAACTAAGAGAACAATACGGTGATGTTTTCCTCATTCGAATGGACGAAAACATGCTAAAGGGGACAGATAAAGTTGAACGATTGAAATTGCACCAATTTGAAGAGAATCCACGGGAAATCAATTTTTCAGGATTTCAACCAGACTTTATCCTACTTCTTCAAAATAAGGATTACTATCTTCAAATCTTCATTGAACCCAAAGGTGAACAATTGGCAGAAAAAGATAGATGGAAGGAGGAACTTCTTTCATATATCAACGACCATCAAGAAGACTTGATTTTCGAAGATGAAATTGATGGAGTTATCATCAAAGGACTTAAATTCTATAATCAAGAAAATAGTAAACAAACACTCAATCAATTAGCACAGATAGCTCTTGAAAAACCACATTTTGGTGGAAATATTAGGCTGGACTTATTCTAAGTATCAAAAAGACGATTTCCGCTTGGATAATCGCCTTTTTTGCTATTTTATCTTGTAGTTGGTATAAACTGGTATATATTCCCTAGAAAGTATGCTCTATCCCTTGTACCAACTGTAGTCATCATGGATTGGTGTGTAGCTGTCATAGTCTTTCATCTGAATGGAAGTTCTATCTGCACTATCAAAAATCGTTCTTTCTGTTCTTTTGATTCCCTCTGAGTTTGGGACTGATCCAGCCTAGCATAGCAATAATACTTGATTTCCTTTCAGGATAAATAACTTAGTCATTAATACAGCGGCTCCTTACTCAAGGATACCAAGAGAAAGCCAAAAAGCCTAGACTGACTAGACTTTTTGGCTCTATAATATTTGTAGTGGGTAAATTCCCTATGGATATTATAGAGCCTCTTTTGTTGTAGAAAAAAGGTCCCATATAATCTATAATGAAAAGCGACCAAACCATCATTAGAAAGAGTTATATGGAACAACTAAATCTTATCACAAACTTACTCAGAATGAAAGACCAAAATATCGTTATCACTGATGAATATGGCCTAGGAACTCACTTAGAACTCCATGGCTACTTGGATTACATACCTCCTAAATGTCCTTCCTGCAAGGGAGAAATGGCTAAATACGACTTCCAGAAAACCTCTAAGATTCCCTACGTAGAAACAGCTGGTTTCCTACTGCTTATCCGTCTTCGAAAACGCTGGTTCAAGTATAAAGAATGCGAGAAAATGGCTGTCGCCGAAACTCCTCTTGTCAAGAAGAACCACCAAATCTCTGTCGCAGTTAACCAGAAAATTGCCCAATTACTTATCGAGAACCAAGCAATGACACATATTGCTCCCAGATGTCATGTCCTGGGATGAGTATGCTTTTAAGAATGGGAAAATGAGCTTTATAGCTCAAGATTCCAATTCCCTAAATGTCATCGCCATCCTTGACGGAAGGACACAAGCAACCATCCGAAATCACTTCCTACGCTATCCTAGACAGGTTAGAAAACAGGTCAAAGTCATTACTATGGATATGTTTAGCCCCTACTACAAATTGGCTAAACAGCTTCGCTTTCTAATTTCTAGGCTCAGGCTGAAACAGTCTCCCAGACTGTTGCACTCCCTAATGCAAAAATAGTACTCGACCGCTTCCATATTGTACAACATCTCAGCCGTGCTATGAGTCGTGTATGTGTCCAAATCATGAATCAATTTGAGCGAAAATCCCATGAACACAAGGCCATCAAGCGTTATTGGAAGCTCATTCAACAGGATAGCCGTAAACTCAGCGATAAGTGATTCTATCGCCCTACTTTTCGGTTGCACTTAACCAATAAAGAAATTCTAGACAAGCTGTTAAGCTATTCAGAAGAATTAAAACACCACTATAAGCTCTAATCAGCTCTTACTTTTTCACTTTCAGAACAAGGACTCTGACAAATTTTTTGGACTCATTGAGGACAATCTAAGGCAGGTTCATCCTCTTTTTCAGACTGTCTTTAAAACCTTCCTCAAGGATAAAGAAAAGATTGTCAACGCCCTTCAACTACCCTATTCCAACGCAAAGTTGGAAGCAACTAATAATCTCATCAATCTTATCAAACGAAATGCCTTTGGTTTCAGGAACTTTGAAAACTTAAAAAAGCGAGTTTTCATCACTCTGAACATACAAAAAGAGAGAACCAAACTGGTCCTCTCTAGATGTTAGCTTTTCATCTACCCACTACAGTTGACAAAGAACCTTAAAAAATAAGACAGTAACCTCAGAATAGCTACTGTCTTATCTCTTTTTTTACTTAAAGCCTTAATAGACTTGACAAATGGTAGAAAAGATCCTTTTAAGGAAGATATGTTCATTGCAAACAAATCATATCAATTAGAAAGCTTAGTCTTCTTTCTTCTTACGAGCCACAAGACCAAATCCACTCAATACTCCGAGAAGTCCAAGTGCTGCTAGGCTAGCATTGTCTTCTGTACCTGTATTTGGAAGTTCACGTTGGCCATCCATATATTGAGGTGTAGAAGGTGCTGCTGGTTGAACTGGAGTTGGGGTTGGTTGTGGTACTGGAACGTAGTTGATTGGTGTGTCCTTAGTTGGATCGCTTGGTATGTTTGGTACTTCGTATCCTTTAGTTGGATCATTTGGATCAACTGGTTTCAGTGGGTTTCCGTTTGGATCTACCGGAGTGAATCCTGGGACGTAAGGTACGTGTGGTTTATCACTTCCTGGTTTTGTCGGATCTTTCGGATCGTTTGGATATGGAATTGGATTTGTTGGTGTTCCTGGGATATTTGGTACCCATGATCCTAACTTATCGTAAACAACTGTTTCGTTGATATCTTTGATTGTATCCGGTGTTACTTTAATATCTTTAGTTGATGATTCTAAATCACCAGCTTTAGCGATGTATCCTTTAACTACTGGTACTGGGTATCCGTTGAAGATATCGTCGTTACGATCTGTTGTCCATTCTACATATGTGATTTCTCCTGTTACTAAGTTAACTTTAGCATCACGAGTGAATTTAATTGTTTCAACACGAGTTTCAGATACTTCTTTTCCGTCACGATCTACATACTTGATAGTACGTGTAGCTGATTTCTCAGTTACAAGATCTTTCACAGTACTTGGCCATACTGGGCTGTTTGGATCGTTAGGGAATACTGGTTTACCTGGTTCTGGTGTAGATGGCGTTACTGGAGTTCCATCTGGGTTTTTCGGTAAGTTTGGATCATTTGGATCTACTGGTTTACCTGGTGTAACTGGAATGATTCTTTCAGCTACTGTTACATTGAAGATTTGATCTACAGATTTATCTTTATCAAATACTCTGTCTGTATCTTTAGATGGGAAGTCGTTCTTAACTACTCTATATCCAGCTTTTTCAAGTTTTTCAATAGTCTTAGTTACTTCATCAACTTTAGACTTAGTGAAGTTAGCTCCTGAATCACCTTCATCTACTACTGGAGTTGATACTACTTTACCATTTTCAGTTACGAAGTTTGTGATAGCTTTTTGCTTATCAGT
>NZ_JANCPQ010000014.1:0-4958 GCF_024295825.1 Streptococcus sp. CF10-1
TAAGAACAAAGAATGGTCAGCCTGTTTCTCTTGAAAATGAAATAGTAACAGTTGATAGAGCTCATAGTGCTCTCTAAGTTCCTGAGAGTAGGCAAGTATCTTTTCTAGAATCTCTTTATTGGTCAGGTGTGAGCGAAAAGTTGGTCGATAAAATCATTTATCACTGAGTTTACGGCTATCCTGTTGAATGAGTTTCCAGTAACGTTTCATAGTCTTGTATTCATGGGATTTCCTATCGAATTGGTTCATGATTTGAACACGAATACGACTTATAGCACGATTTAAGTGTTGGACAATGTGAAAGCGGTCGAGGACGATTTTAGCAGAAGGAAATAGTTTTCTGGCAATATCGTAGTAGGGACTAAACATGTCCATGGTAATGACTTTCACACGACTTCTCACCTGTCTAGAATAGCGAAGGAAATGATTGCGAATAGTTGCTTGAGTCCGTCCATCTAGGATAGCTACGATCTTTCTGGAATCAAAATCCTGTGCAATGAAGCTTATCTTACCTTTCTTGAAGCTGTACTCATCCCAGTTCATATGTTCTGGAAGGTAGTTGAGATTTGGTGGTTCTTTTTGACTAAGGAAGTCTCTGCGACAGCCATTTTCCTGCATACTTTACAGCGAAAACGGCGTTTTCTCAATCGAATAAGAGTTTTGTAGCCCGCACACTCTAGATAGGGAATTTTAGATTCTTTTTAGAAGTCATATTTAGCCATTTGTCCTTGACAATCGAGATACTTAGGAGCAGGATAATCTAGCTTAGCGATGATTTCCTTATGTGTTCCAGCATCCAGATAATCCAAGATTATGATGTTCTTGTCTTTAATTCCGAGTATGTTTGTGATAAAATTTAATTGTTCCATAAGATTCTTTCTAATGAGGGTTTGGTCACTTTTCATTATAGGTCTTATGGGACTTTTTTCTACAGCAAAATAGGCTCCATAATCCCTATGGTGGCTTTACCCACTACAGAAATTATAGAGCCTAATTAAGCGTGAGAGGAGGCGAACTTCGACTTCTCTTTTGTGATGTTTAAAGTGATATAGATATGCTTTTTAAAGTTTTCAAAGTTCCAATATCCAAAGGCATTGCGTTTGATGTCTTTGATGAGTTTGTTTGTTGCCTCAAGTTTAGAGTTAGAATAGGGCAGTTCCATGGCATTAGTAAGGTAGGTTTTATAACGTATAAATGTGGTTAGAGCTGTTTTAAGGGTATAATTGAGATAAAGTAGTTCATACTGTATTAAGCCAAAGAAATGTTCTGAATTCTGCTCTTTTAAGTGAAAAAGCAAGAGTTGATAGAGGTCGTAGTAAGCTTTTAATTCAGGGAGTAAAATGACGACGTACTTTTCTAGACATCTTGATATCTCCTCTAGTATTTTTATTTTGAACAATTTATAAATCTGTCTAGTTTAGTATAACCTATTCAATCCAACACTTACAATATATAGTGATGGAAGATTGGTGATTGATGGCGATGTTGCCACAATCGGAAATATTTATCATGATAATCCCACCAAAGTTTATAGTGAGTATATTAACAAAGGGAAAAGAAGTGAAGAGATATAGACTAACATCAGATTTTAGATTACGAAAAGTTGACAAAGCACTGTTTAATTTCCAGAAAGCTACCCTAATTGAATTTAACAACCCTGGTTTTGCTTTATTATTAGAATTACTAGATGGGGTGAATAGGGAATTATATGAGGATGAAGTCGAAATGGTTGAAAGACTATTAGTAGGAGGAATAATTGAAGAATGTAGTTAGACTATTGAAAAAAAGAAAATCTAATGATAAATTGCAAGAATAAGTGCAACATTTACTCTAACTCATTCACTAGAGCTTCATAAGCAGTTCTGTAAGCTAAACATTTTCGTGGTCGGTGATTGATATCATATAAGGCCTTGTTCAAAGCCTCATCAGATATAACAGCTAAATCTGTTTTCTTTGGGAAATATTCTCTTAGTAAGCCATTTTCGTTTTCATTACTTCCTCTCTGCCAGGATGAATAGGCGTCCGCAAAGAAAAAGGAAATTCCTAAATTCTCTACTAGAGGATAGCAGGTGAACTCTTTTTCCCTGTCTGAAGTGAAGATTTTAAGAGTCTCTTTTGGAAATAGCTTACAAAGTTGTTCGATGGCTGAAAACATGGCTTTGGCTGTTCTATCTGGTATCTTGAAAGCTAAGTAAAAGCGCGTTTTTCGCTCCAGAAAGGTCGCTAAACAACCCTTGCTTTTGGCCACTGGAAGACACTACAGTATCAAGCTCCCAGTGGCCAAAAGTTTCACGATTCCGGATCTCTTTAGGACGTTTGGCAATTGACGTGCCAATCCTAAATCTTCCACGTATTTCTATGGGTTGTCGAGTTTTTTCCTTTACGACGAAGGACGCTTAAATCCAGATCAATCAAACCAGCATAGAGCCAGTTCTAGATGGTTTTAAAAGCGACCATTGGTTTTTGTTCAAGCTGATAGCGCCCGTAAATCTGTTCAGGCGACCAGGAAGATTTTAAACCGTCCTCAATTTCCTTTTTCAACGCTGGTTTCAAACGAGATTTCCGACCTTTTTGTTTGGCCCTGTGGTCATACTGTTCCTGTGCTAGGGCTGCAGAATAACCTTTTTGACATCGCCTTAACTCTCTTGAAATGGTAGACTTATGGACGCCAAGTTTACTTGCAATTTGGCAAGGTTTCAAACCTGATTCCAAGTAGGTTTCTATCTTTATTCGGTCGGTTATGGTAAGATGGGAGTAGCTCATAGTTTTTCCTCGGGTTCTGTTTGTGTGGTTACTTACAGTTTACACCAATGAAACGCTATGAGTTTTTTGTTGCACTATATTTTACAATTTATCTAATAAAAACTATTGCATCTGTATGTAAAATATGCTATTATTGCTGTGGTAAGGTATTCACTATACATAAAACAAAAAGATTTATAAAGGAGGCTCTATATGGAAAAAAGAACACATCGCATCTTTAAGAAGACAAAGTCGGAAAGACGTTTACGTTTTTCTATTCGAAAATTTAGTGTAGGAATTGCTTCTGTAGCGATTGCAGCTTTTGCATTTTTGGGAGCAAATACTGTTTCAGCTGATTCACTAACTAATACTGATACAGCAAATGCTACAGCGCAAAGCTCTTCAACTAATACTGATACAGCAAATGCTACAGCGCAAAGCTCTTCAACCGTTTCTAGCAGTGAAAACTCTACAGAACCAGAGTCTGAGAAAATAACAAACAAAGAAACTTCAGCAACTTCTGTGGATACTTCATCTACTACATCTAATGCAGGTAACATTTCTTCGACTGGTGAGGAGAATACCAAAGCATTATCCGAGAAAGGTAATGAAGAAAGGTCTTCAACAACAAACAGTTTAAATACGAATCAAGAAGGCTTAGATGCAGGTGAGACTATTGAAAATGTATTACAAAATGCTGTGACAGTAAATGGGACAACGAATGTAGGTAAATCTACAGTTACCAAAGATAATTTTTTAGATTCTTTCAGGTTAAATGGATCCGCAACCTATGATAAAGATACAGGAATAGTCACCTTAACAACAGATAAAAATAATTTAGTAGGTAATTTTACTCTAAAAAGTAAAATCGATATGAGTCAAAGCTTCAATATAGATGGTGAAGTTAATCTTGGGGATAAAACCAAAGATCAAGGTGGAGCTGACGGAATTAGTTTTTCATTTCATGACGGTAATACAACTGACGTTGGACAGTTTGGTGGTAACCTAGGAATAGGTGGGTTACGAAGTGCAGAGTCTTTTAAATTAGATACTTACTATAATTACTATAGGAAACCAAATGGAGATCCAAGTGTCAGTAATGAGGTATATGGTTGGCCAGCAGATCCTGTTCAGCCAGATGGTCAATTTCGTCTAGTATACGGTTCGTTCGCCGAAACAAAATATGAGAAAATTAATGGATACGACAGATGGTGGGTACATAATGATGAGGCTAGAGCACAAAATTTAGATAAATCCGACTTAGATGGTAAGTTCCATAAGTTTACTATTAATTATGATGGTACTACTAAAAAACTCACAGTTACGTACCAAAGTAATAGAGGTTTGTTGACTTGGGAAAAAACAGTTAAAACTGTAAATGAAATTATGGCCATGAATGTTGCAGCTTCGACAGGTGGTTCTAAAAATTTACAACAATTCAAGATTAATAGTTTTGAATATAGTCAGGCTGCAAGCGTTGATGTAGCATATGTTGACACAGATGGCAAAAAAATTGGAGAAGGACAAGCAACATACCCAGACGGTCCCTATAAAGGTAAAACATATAAAACAGAACAAAAAGATATAAAAGGATTTACTTTTAAAGAAATAGATTCTAATGGTTTACCAGCTGAAGGTCCTTTAAGTGAATGGGGAACGAACGGAACTGTTACTTATATTTATACTCGTAATATTCAAAAAGGTAAGATTCAATTTTTGAAGGATAATAAGGATGGCAATGCTCCTGTTCTTGAAAAAGAATTATCAGTATCTGGTGGTTCTGGAACCAAAGTAGACCGTGATATTACTTCAGAACTTAAAAATTTAAGTGATAAAGGCTTTAAGGTAACGTCAAACACCTTTACAGGGGACCAATATTTTGATTATGATGATAATAATGATCAAGTATGGAAAGTTATTTATGAAGAGCAGTCTGAGGCATTTACGGAAAGTCATAAAGTAACAAGAAAAATTAGTTATGTCTACGAGGATGGAAAAACAGACGGTCGACCAACGTTAAAAGATTCAGTTACTCAGGAAGCAGAATTCACTCGTGAAGGAACTAGAAATCCTGTAACAAAAACAATCCAAAAAGTGGAAGCTTGGAAGCCAAGTGATAAAAAGCTTAGTGAAGAGACAACACCAGTTGTACCTGGATTTATTGCAGATAAAACAAAAGTTGATGAACTTACTGTAACTCCAGAAAGTCCTAATAC
>NZ_JANCPQ010000015.1:0-4725 GCF_024295825.1 Streptococcus sp. CF10-1
AAAAACAATAAATCTGTCAGTGACAGAAATGAGTGAGAACTCAAACTTTTAATGAGAGTTTGATCCTGGCTCAGGACGAACGCTGGCGGCGTGCCTAATACATGCAAGTAGAACGCTGAAGCTTGGTGCTTGCACCGAGCGGATGAGTTGCGAACGGGTGAGTAACGCGTAGGTAACCTGCCTGGTAGCGGGGGATAACTATTGGAAACGATAGCTAATACCGCATAAGAGTAGATGTTGCATGACATTTGCTTAAAAGGTGCAATTGCATCACTACCAGATGGACCTGCGTTGTATTAGCTAGTTGGTGAGGTAACGGCTCACCAAGGCAACGATACATAGCCGACCTGAGAGGGTGATCGGCCACACTGGGACTGAGACACGGCCCAGACTCCTACGGGAGGCAGCAGTAGGGAATCTTCGGCAATGGACGGAAGTCTGACCGAGCAACGCCGCGTGAGTGAAGAAGGTTTTCGGATCGTAAAGCTCTGTTGTAAGAGAAGAACGAGTGTGAGAGTGGAAAGTTCACACTGTGACGGTATCTTACCAGAAAGGGACGGCTAACTACGTGCCAGCAGCCGCGGTAATACGTAGGTCCCGAGCGTTGTCCGGATTTATTGGGCGTAAAGCGAGCGCAGGCGGTTAGATAAGTCTGAAGTTAAAGGCTGTGGCTTAACCATAGTACGCTTTGGAAACTGTTTAACTTGAGTGCAAGAGGGGAGAGTGGAATTCCATGTGTAGCGGTGAAATGCGTAGATATATGGAGGAACACCGGTGGCGAAAGCGGCTCTCTGGCTTGTAACTGACGCTGAGGCTCGAAAGCGTGGGGAGCAAACAGGATTAGATACCCTGGTAGTCCACGCCGTAAACGATGAGTGCTAGGTGTTAGACCCTTTCCGGGGTTTAGTGCCGCAGCTAACGCATTAAGCACTCCGCCTGGGGAGTACGACCGCAAGGTTGAAACTCAAAGGAATTGACGGGGGCCCGCACAAGCGGTGGAGCATGTGGTTTAATTCGAAGCAACGCGAAGAACCTTACCAGGTCTTGACATCCCTCTGACCGCTCTAGAGATAGAGTTTTCCTTCGGGACAGAGGTGACAGGTGGTGCATGGTTGTCGTCAGCTCGTGTCGTGAGATGTTGGGTTAAGTCCCGCAACGAGCGCAACCCCTATTGTTAGTTGCCATCATTCAGTTGGGCACTCTAGCGAGACTGCCGGTAATAAACCGGAGGAAGGTGGGGATGACGTCAAATCATCATGCCCCTTATGACCTGGGCTACACACGTGCTACAATGGCTGGTACAACGAGTCGCAAGCCGGTGACGGCAAGCTAATCTCTTAAAGCCAGTCTCAGTTCGGATTGTAGGCTGCAACTCGCCTACATGAAGTCGGAATCGCTAGTAATCGCGGATCAGCACGCCGCGGTGAATACGTTCCCGGGCCTTGTACACACCGCCCGTCACACCACGAGAGTTTGTAACACCCGAAGTCGGTGAGGTAACCTTTTAGGAGCCAGCCGCCTAAGGTGGGATAGATGATTGGGGTGAAGTCGTAACAAGGTAGCCGTATCGGAAGGTGCGGCTGGATCACCTCCTTTCTAAGGATAAGGAACTGCACATTGGTCTTGTTTAGTCTTGAGAGGTCTTGTGGGGCCTTAGCTCAGCTGGGAGAGCGCCTGCTTTGCACGCAGGAGGTCAGCGGTTCGATCCCGCTAGGCTCCATTGGTGAGAGATCACCAAGTAATGCACATTGAAAATTGAATATCTATATCAAATAGTAACAAGAAAATAAACCGAAACGCTGTAGTATTAAAAGAGTTTATGACTGAAAGGTCAAAAAATAAGGTTAAGTTAATAAGGGCGCACGGTGGATGCCTTGGCACTAGGAGCCGAAGAAGGACGTGACAAACGACGATATGCCTTGGGTAGCTGTAAGTAAGCGATGATCCAGGGATTTCCGAATGGGGGAACCCAACAGGTACTACCTGTTACCCACATCTGTTAAGGATGTGAGGAGGAAGACGCAGTGAACTGAAACATCTAAGTAGCTGCAGGAAGAGAAAGCAAAAGCGATTGCCTTAGTAGCGGCGAGCGAAACGGCAGGAGGGCAAACCGAAGAGTTTACTCTTCGGGGTTGTAGGACTGCAATGTGGACTCAAAGATTATAGAAGAATGATTTGGGAAGATCAGCCAAAGAGAGTAATAGCCTCGTATTTAAAATAGTCTTTGTACCTAGCAGTATCCTGAGTACGGCGGGACACGAGAAATCCCGTCGGAATCTGGGAGGACCATCTCCCAACCCTAAATACTCCCTAGTGACCGATAGTGAACCAGTACCGTGAGGGAAAGGTGAAAAGCACCCCGGGAGGGGAGTGAAATAGAACCTGAAACCGTGTGCCTACAACAAGTTCGAGCCCGTTAATGGGTGAGAGCGTGCCTTTTGTAGAATGAACCGGCGAGTTACGATATGATGCGAGGTTAAGTTGAAGAGACGGAGCCGCAGGGAAACCGAGTCTGAATAGGGCGCCTTAGTATCATGTCGTAGACCCGAAACCATGTGACCTACCCATGAGCAGGTTGAAGGTGCGGTAAGACGCACTGGAGGACCGAACCAGGGCACGTTGAAAAGTGCTTGGATGACTTGTGGGTAGCGGAGAAATTCCAAACGAACTTGGAGATAGCTGGTTCTCTCCGAAATAGCTTTAGGGCTAGCGTCGACATAAAGATTCTTGGAGGTAGAGCACTGTTTGGGTGAGGGGTCCATCCCGGATTACCAATCTCAGATAAACTCCGAATGCCAATGAATTATGGTCGGCAGTCAGACTGCGAGTGCTAAGATCCGTAGTCGAAAGGGAAACAGCCCAGACCACCAGCTAAGGTCCCAAAATAATTGTTAAGTGGAAAAGGATGTGGGGTTGCACAGACAACTAGGATGTTAGCTTAGAAGCAGCTATTCATTCAAAGAGTGCGTAATAGCTCACTAGTCGAGTGACCCTGCGCCGAAAATGTACCGGGGCTAAAACAATTTACCGAAGCTGTGGATACCTTTATAGGTATGGTAGGAGAGCGTTCTATGTGTGATGAAGGTATACCGTGAGGAGTGCTGGAACGCATAGAAGTGAGAATGCCGGTATGAGTAGCGAAAGACAGGTGAGAATCCTGTCCACCGTAAGACTAAGGTTTCCAGGGGAAGGCTCGTCCGCCCTGGGTTAGTCGGGACCTAAGGAGAGACCGAAAGGTGTATCCGATGGACAACAGGTTGATATTCCTGTACTAGAGTATGTAGTGATGGAGGGACGCAGTAGGCTAACTAAAGCAGACGATTGGAAGTGTCTGTCTAAGCAGTGAGGTGTGAATTGAGTCAAATGCTTAGTTCTATAACATTGAGCTGTGATGGGGAGCGAAGTTTAGTAGCGAAGTTAGTGACGTCACACTGCCAAGAAAAGCTTCTAGCGTTTAAACATACTCTACCCGTACCGCAAACCGACACAGGTAGTCGAGGCGAGTAGCCTCAGGTGAGCGAGAGAACTCTCGTTAAGGAACTCGGCAAAATGACCCCGTAACTTCGGGAGAAGGGGTGCTGACTTTAGGTCAGCCGCAGTGAATAGGCCCAAGCAACTGTTTATCAAAAACACAGCTCTCTGCTAAATCGTAAGATGATGTATAGGGGGTGACGCCTGCCCGGTGCTGGAAGGTTAAGAGGAGTGCTTAGGAGTAATCCGAAGGTATGAATTGAAGCCCCAGTAAACGGCGGCCGTAACTATAACGGTCCTAAGGTAGCGAAATTCCTTGTCGGGTAAGTTCCGACCCGCACGAAAGGCGTAATGATTTGGGCACTGTCTCAACGAGAGACTCGGTGAAATTTTAGTACCTGTGAAGATGCAGGTTACCCGCGACAGGACGGAAAGACCCCATGGAGCTTTACTGCAGTTTGATATTGAGTGTCTGTACCACATGTACAGGATAGGTAGGAGTCTATGAGATCGGGACGCCAGTTTCGAAGGAGACGTTGTTGGGATACTACCCTTGTGTTATGGCCACTCTAACCCGGATAGGTTATCCCTATCGGAGACAGTGTCTGACGGGCAGTTTGACTGGGGCGGTCGCCTCCTAAAAGGTAACGGAGGCGCCCAAAGGTTCCCTCAGAATGGTTGGAAATCATTCGCAGAGTGTAAAGGTATAAGGGAGCTTGACTGCGAGAGCTACAACTCGAGCAGGGACGAAAGTCGGGCTTAGTGATCCGGTGGTTCCGTATGGAAGGGCCATCGCTCAACGGATAAAAGCTACCCTGGGGATAACAGGCTTATCTCCCCCAAGAGTTCACATCGACGGGGAGGTTTGGCACCTCGATGTCGGCTCGTCGCATCCTGGGGCTGTAGTCGGTCCCAAGGGTTGGGCTGTTCGCCCATTAAAGCGGCACGCGAGCTGGGTTCAGAACGTCGTGAGACAGTTCGGTCCCTATCCGTCGCGGGCGTAGGAAATTTGAGAGGATCTGCTCCTAGTACGAGAGGACCAGAGTGGACTTACCGCTGGTGTACCAGTTGTCTTGCCAAAGGCATCGCTGGGTAGCTATGTAGGGAAGGGATAAACGCTGAAAGCATCTAAGTGTGAAACCCACCTCAAGATGAGATTTCCCATGATTTTATATCAGTAAGAGCCCTGAGAGATGATCAGGTAGATAGGTTAGAAGTGGAAGTGTGGCGACACATGTAGCGGACTAATACTAA
>NZ_JANCPQ010000016.1:0-2677 GCF_024295825.1 Streptococcus sp. CF10-1
AATACCCAGACAGCTCGGAAGTATGTTCAGGATACGAAGAATAAGGTCAATGCCTTTGATAAGATGACGACAACCAGCAGTGCGAAGCAACTTTTTAGTGCTTTAAGTAGCCAGATGGCAGCTGCTGGAAGAGTGAAGAGTCTGAGTTATAGTGATCCTATTTTGACCGACTTTGTGGCGCATGAAGATCTCGGTAAAGCGATTTATGAGATGGATCAGCAGTATGCGAAAGCCAAGGCAGAAGCGATTGAGGCTGCTAAACGCAAGGCAGAACAAGAAGCCGCTGAGAGAGAAGCTTCTTATCGCCGTCATCACCCCATCCAAGCCTGGCTGAAGGATCGCTCGAATGGGATTGGTTCCTGGTGGGGCGATGTTGTTGAGGGAACACGAAATCTGCCTATTCCACAGGACTTGAAAGATACACTCCTGTTTGCGGAAGGTTTTATTGGTTCAGCTGGAAGTATGGTTTCAGATACTGCCATCGGAGCTGTAGATTTGACTCAGATCATTGGCATTGCTAGTATTGATGGCGTCAATCGCTTAACAGGAGGTCGAACTCCAGAGTGGATGAAGCGGGACTTGCAAGGAACGGCAGATAACCTGTCTAGCCTTGCGGAGTTAGGAGTAGGAACTTACACTGCTCTGACGGATCCAGGAGCGGCTCAGCGTGGTCAGGATCCCAATGCTAGTTATGCGGATAAGGCAGCTTATCGTGCTCAGGAGACAGGGAAAGCCCTCTGGGATAAAGTTACCCATATGGATGCCTATGATGCAGGAGGCTTGACCTTTGAGATTGCCAGTCTTTTTGTCGGTCCAGCAGCTGTAGGTAAGATGGCTAAGGGCACGAAACTCGGAGCTAAGGCAGCTGAGATGATTCAGTTAGCCAAGAACAGTACCAAGGCAAGAATTCTCGCAAATGTCGAAAAATGGGGTTCAAAGGTTGACAATATCCTAGCGAAGAGCAATAATGTCATTGGAAAATTTGGCGAGAAATTATTAGACACCCGAATCCCAGTCGGCATTCGTAAAAAGGCATTTGCCTTTGCGGGAGGTATGGGAACCATGCCTACCTTCAGCGTTGAGAGTAAGACTCTGCGTGAGGTTAGACAGTTCTTTAGTAAACATGCGGATGATGTAGTGAGAGTGGCAGAGAAGCCCTTTGATAAAGAGCGGATTCTTGAAAATATTAGGCAAAGTCGACTTGCACGGGAAAGTTCGAAGTTTGGGGAGTATTTAAGAAAAGAAAATCAAATTAAATACCCTACAGGTATTGATGGTAGTGTAAAAATAATAGAGAAGGCTGACCTTCCATCATGGATTGTGGATTCATTTCAGGATGGACAATATCGGACGGTAGTGACAACAGAAGAAGTAACTGTTTATCGTACATTTGGAGGGAATGCAAAACAAGAGGGAAGTTTTGTAACTTCCAGCCCTGCAAAAAATAGAATTCAAGCGAAGATTGATACTGCATTACTTCCCGAATGGAAAAATACTCGAATGTATGAAGTAGAGATTCGAATTCCTAAAGGAGAAACACTGAGTATTGGAAAAGTTGCGCCACAGAAGATTTCTTCATCAGGGACTGTTCTAAAAGGCGGTGCGGACCAAATATTATTACCACAGGGATGGTCGCAGGATTGGGTTGTGAATGTAAGGACTGTCCCTAATTAAGGAGTAGATTATGAGTATGAAATCAATAGAGATAGCCAATAAAATTTTAGAAATAATGGATGAACAGTATCCTTCAGAAATACAGGAGAAAGGAGCAATTAACACTCTTTATACCATTATTAGATCAATAAAGGAAACAGAAACTATCCCATCGAATGTTCATCTTAAGGATCATGCACGTATGTTGATAGATGCAACTGCTAATTATAATTTAGAAATCATCTACCTACTTCAAGATTTAGATAAGGAATTGAAAAAGAATGAACATAAAAGATAGTTTACAACATTTTTCATCGAATCGAACAGAAGAGAATAGGTCGAAACTTCTTTCAGATATGGAGAAATGGACGCTGTTCGTCCCTATAAGATGGATAGATAAGCAGACGTTCCGCATTCTCCATATTCAGGATGGAACAGAAAATTTTTATCTGCCGATTTTAACGAGTCAAGAAGAGCAACTGCCGCCTATAAGTGATAATAATTCAATTCGTTTGGAATCTGTTCGCCTATCTGATTGTATACAGTTACTTCTGTCTAATCATCAAATAGCTGGAATTGTTCTAAACCCTATGTCTGATAATGTAGTCCTTCCATCGGCTTTATTCTACGGACAGAATACGACGGAAAAGCAAGTATCATTTGGGGTTCCAAGTAAAGATTATTCTTGGCTGACAACTCCTTTAATTTCATTCTTACAACAGAATACGGGTGTTCGGACGGTTTACCTATTGATGGTTGTTAGAGAGAATCAACCAGTAGCAACGCTCGTTGTAGATGGTGAAGAAAAAGATTGTCTTGCTATTGTTGATTATTTAAATCATCAGCAGTATTCTGAAGCTATTGATATTCTTCCCCTACAGACAGCTTTTTCAAAAGAAATCATTAAAGATGTTTCTCCTTTTTATACTAATCTATAGTACCATCTCTTCAAGGAGGATTTGATGACTTTGGGTGAGATGCCTGGAATGGATGCTTTTTTCGTTAGTAACATGATGATCGAGCG
>NZ_JANCPQ010000017.1:0-2416 GCF_024295825.1 Streptococcus sp. CF10-1
CTGTATTTCTGGATTTCTCCCTTATCTTATGCAAGTAGCGAACTGATTGCACGAACCTCTCCAACCATTTGGGATGTTCTCATTGCTATTGCTGGTGGGATAGCAGGTGTAATTGGGTCAAGGAAAAAAGAAGCAAACAATATCGTGCCAGGAGTAGCCATTGCAACAGCTCTGATGCCACCTATCTGCACTGCAGGATATGGTTTAGCTAATGGAAATGTACGATTTTTATTTGGGGCTCTTTATCTTTTCTTGATCAACTGTGTCTTTATCATGCTAATCAACATTGTTGGAACAAGAATTTTTATGAGAAAATCTCCCTTAAGTTCATTTAATGAGCTAAACATTAAAATGAAAATTGGGTTGATATCCTTGATTGTATTATTGGTCCTTCCAGCCAGCTATTCAGCAGTCACTCTGACGATGGATCAAGCGCGAAAAGAAGGGATCAAACAGTTTGTAGAAAATGAGTTCGCCAATCATACGGTCATTAATCAAGTCTACAAGTCAAGTAGCAATGAATTAGTCTTGACGGTTGTTGGAGATCCGATTTCAGAAGAAGAATTAGAAACACTCCACCAAAAACAAGCCTCTTACGGTATTCAATCTGTTCAATTGAAAGTGAATCAAGTTCAGAACTCGCCAACATTAGATAGTGAAGCGACCAAGGAATTTTATGAAAACATTGACAAGTATATTGATCAAAAACTCTCTGAAAAAGATTCACAAAACGATCTCGTAAAAGAAAATGAAGCAGACAAGGATTGAGGACAATGAACTGAATCGGTTTTTACGCCGTGTTTTTCTTGTATCTTCCTCTTTCTTACTTATAGCAGGTTGTTTTTGCTTGAATAAGAAATAAATTAGAAGTTCTATCATCTAAGAAAAATGATGAAAAAAATCATTTAACTAATGGTGTGAACGTTTAGTGTTTATCAGCTCCATTCTCTGTAATTTTGGGGGTAAAATCCACACCATTTAGATAAAATTAGTTGAATTTGATTGGAAAAACGCTTTTATAAAAGCGGAGAAAAGTCTTGATATTACGCTGTTTTTAGTCCAACTGAAATTCATACTTTCCAAACCAGGCTTGAAAAAAGCTCGTAAAGCATCACAATTTAGTAAACGTTAAAACTTATTTAAACTTATTGAAAGCATTTCGTATCAAAAATACGGGATGCTTTTTCTGTTCACCCCAAATTTTTGTAACTAGGTGATACTTGAAATTAATACAAATTTGGTTGTTTTTGATAAATCTAAGCAACACTAAATGATGAAGTGAAAGGGGATGAATCTTTGATAGTATTCATTTATTGTGAAATATGATATACTTATTAATTAGATGGATGAATACTTCTAGAGTTAAATATAGCATAATAGGGACAGACTTTTTGGTTTATTTTTGTTTGTAGTCGGATTATGAAAGAATATCCAATATTATGCGATAAGATAGAATGTTACAAAAAAGAAAGGGGATGCAATCCGATGAAGAAAGACAGATTAATTGTATTGACAGATGCTGTTCTAGCAATTATTATGACCATCTTGATTTTAGAGTTAGAAAAACCAACAACACCAAGTCTTGAAGCTTTTTGGGATTTACGGCAAAATTTCTTTGCTTGTTTTCTTTCCTTTTTCTGGTTGGGATCGTTATGGATGGCACTAAACACATTATGGGAAAAGGTTGAGAAAATTTCCTCAGAAATTATTTGGTGGAATTTGTTTCTACTCTTGGAGCGGCAGGAGTTCTCTTTGGAGAATTTCATGCCATCCAAGATACCAGTCTGAATGATGTGGTGGACCGGATCTATATAAATATCAAGGATTTACCGTTTCAGTCCTTGGGAGCTTTAGCTAATATCCTGTCTGATGTTAAGAAGGGACTGATTCAAGACAGTCATATCTGGTCTTTCTTCCAGTCATTTTTCAAACAATATCAGTTGATAATCAGCTTAAATCAGATCTATCAGTTTGTCTATCTTTCTCTGATGGAGATCATGTCCTATCTTCACTTTGATTATTGGAAAAAACGGCTCGGTCAGGAGCTAGTATGAATAAGGAGAACAAATGAGACGTTTAAAAATGTTATGGCATATTATACAGGTTACGGGTTTTACTCGGTTTGCTCTGAGTTTTGTGACCTTTGTTTTTGGGTCAGGAGGCGTGCTTTTCCTAGTTGAACCTGCTATCACAAATTACGGAGACGGTCTTTGGTATGCTTTTGTGACTTCGACGACTGTCGGCTACGGGGATCTCCTAGCTGTGACCTTGATTGGAAGGATTACCAGTGTCTTCTTGACGATTTATGGGCTCATATTTTTTGGCTGTTTATCAGCTGTTATTATTAATTATTATACCGATTTAAATAAGGAAAGAGGAGAGGACAAATGACTGCCAATTATTCAACACGGGAATA
>NZ_JANCPQ010000018.1:0-689 GCF_024295825.1 Streptococcus sp. CF10-1
ACCTGCGACACCTTGGTCCCAAACCAAGTACTCTACCAAGCTGAGCTACTTCCCGCGTTAAATAAAAAAATGCACCCTAGAGGAGTCGAACCTCTAACCGCCTGATTCGTAGTCAGGTACTCTATCCAGTTGAGCTAAGGGTGCTCATTATTATATGCCGAGGACCGGAATCGAACCGGTACGATCGTTACCAATCGCAGGATTTTAAGTCCTGTGCGTCTGCCAGTTCCGCCACCCCGGCCTCTCTAAGCGAACGACGGGATTCGAACCCGCGACCCCCACCTTGGCAAGGTGGTGTTCTACCACTGAACTACGTTCGCATCGACCTCTTATTCTATATAAAAAAATGCCGGCTACATGACTTGAACACGCGACCCTCTGATTACAAATCAGATGCTCTACCAACTGAGCTAAGCCGGCTACTTTCTATTATGCGGGTTAAGGGACTTGAACCCCCACGCCGTTAAGCGCCAGATCCTAAATCTGGTGCGTCTGCCAATTCCGCCAAACCCGCAAATATGACCCGTACTGGGCTCGAACCAGTGACCCATTGATTAAAAGTCAATTGCTCTACCAACTGAGCTAACGAGTCTAAAATAACTTCCGTTATCTTAAACGGTCCCGACGGGAATCGAACCCGCGATCTTCGCCGTGACAGGGCGACGTGATAACCGCTACACTACGGGACC
>NZ_JANCPQ010000019.1:0-605 GCF_024295825.1 Streptococcus sp. CF10-1
CAGGATGATCAAAAAGCTATTATTACTTTTGTGAATCAAAATGATAATAAGGAATTAGGAAAAGTAACTGAAACTGGGAAATCTGGAGAAGTAATCGGCCGAACAAATTATGAATCTGAGCTCAAGAAATTGCAAGAGCAAGGATACAGAGTTGTCAAAGACGAATTTAAAGATCCACAAAACTTTGATAAGGATAGTAAGACAGATCAACAGTATACTGTTACCTTGGAAGAACCAATTGTACCGTTTGATCCGACAAATCCACCAAAACCAACAGACCCAATAGATCCAGAAAATCCAATCGGACCTAAATGGGATGATGAGAAGATCAAACAGTTAACAGATGAATCTGTTAAGGACTTTAAACGTACGATTAGTTATGTCTATGAAGATGGGACAGAAGCT
Source organism: Streptococcus sp. CF10-1 (assembly GCF_024295825.1). Classification (GTDB taxonomy): domain Bacteria; phylum Bacillota; class Bacilli; order Lactobacillales; family Streptococcaceae; genus Streptococcus. The sequence continues at coordinate 406 of NZ_JANCPQ010000019.1, forward strand.
TCACCAAGCTTTACAGACACAGCACGCTTTACTCGTAAATTAAAGGTTAATGTTGTTACAAAAGAAATCGTTGAAAGAGGAGACTGGATCTCAACAGACGATGTTGTAAAAGGTCAAACATCACCAGTAATCAAAGGGTATTTAGCAGATAAAGCAAGTGTTTCAGATGAAACATTAACAGCTGAATCAGTGAACCCAGT